>JASJDW010000205.1 GCA_030064955.1 Crocosphaera sp. | reverse complement strand
TAACTTGACCACAATTTTGACAACGATATACCCTTTGTTGTAAAGGCATATCCTGTATATTTCCACAGACTGAACAAGTTTTTGAACTGGGAAACCACCTATCTACTATAGTTAGTAAAAAACCAAAACTTTCTTGTTTATAACTCAACAATTCTCGAAAACGATACAATCCTAAACTAGATAAGGCATCGGATAATTTGTGGTTAGCCATCATCCCTTTAATGTTTAAATCTTCTATGAGAATATGTTGATAAGTTTTAGCCAATAATGTGGTGGTCTTTTGCAGAAAATCCTCTCGAATGTTGCTGATTCTTTTATGCTCCTTTCTTAGTTTCTGGTAATATTTAATCGCATTTTTAGATGCAGATATTCCAGAATGACGGTTGCTGTGTACCTTATTCCTGTTTCTCCATTGTATTTTTCCTAGCTTGGTTTTCGCTTTTTTGATGGAAGATGGAGTCTCAATGGTGTTCCCGTCACTAAGAGTGGCAAAAGTTTTTACTCCTAAGTCAATTCCTACTTTTCTCTTGGTGCGCGTTCCCTGGCTCCGTTCAACGGAGCGGGGTCGCACCGCTTGATGGCTGTGTTTCATCTCAGGTATTTTACAAGCTGAAACGGCAAAACTTACATACCATTTTCCTACTTCTCTTGAGATAGTAAAGGTTTGAGAAACACAGTTATAAGGGATAGCTTCCTTTAATTTGAAAGTTCCCAATGTGGGAATTTTTATTGCAACACTTCTAAATAAATAAATACACAAAATAAATTACCAAGTTGGGACAGGGAATGGGGAACAGGTCACAGGTAACAGGTAGAAGATTCAGCCATTTAAAATTGAGATCAAACTGTGCAATTAATTGTATTTAAGCACTTATATTTTTCATTCTGACTCCTGATTTCTGAACTCCTGACTCCCCAAAACTCCCCTAACCTATTTTCCTCCAACTTAGGTTATCAAAACTCAACCACTAACCCATTCTTCAGCTTGAATCAGTTGATTGTTATGAAAAACGTGAACGGGATAAGGTAAAATTACTCCAATTAGTTTACTGATAATTCGTATCCATTGAATATCGGAAACTAAAGCAATTTTCTCAAAATCACGCCAATGGGTTATTCCTAGTTTGAAATCTTCCCAAACCGCTTTAAGATCAAACCCAGAAAAGTGATTACCTATTTCATACAATAAACGGATTTTTTTGTATTGTCTCAGTTTATCCTCAACAGCAGGAATAATCACTGATTGATAATCATCTCCCGTAACTTTACCTTCAGCTTCTAAAGCTAACACTAAATCATTTTTTACTGTTAAAAAATTAATCATGATTCAACCTCCATAACAAACTAAATATCTTAAACTTTCAAGTAAAAACTTGATGAATTATCTAGCAAAACTTAAGAAGAGTAAAACACCTCCTAAAATAGCTTCCACTCCTCCAGCTATTTGAATATAGCGTTGTAAAAATTCATCAGACCACTGTTTAACGAAATTTGACCAACCTGGAACCAGTAGATATAAAACACATTTAGTCGTAATTAACCACCCGATAACAGTAATAATCACCGTCCAGTTAGCAACCCAAAGATTATGACCAAAAACAACAACTAATCCCCAAGGAAGGAACAAAAGTGACCAGATCATTAACCAAGTTTGTTTCGTCAACAGTTCTTTAACTAAATCTTTCCAAACTAAACTGTAAAACCAATAGGATAAACCCGTTATGATTAAAAAACTGGAGATAATTCTTTCAATTATTAATGCCATAATTTACCTCCTTGATGACAACCAATGTAAGCATTTAGCCATCAGCGTTCGGCGTTCAGCTAAGAGATGAAAGCGGTAAGCATTCGTTTAAACTAGAGCAACTTTCGATTCTTCTTTGGGAAACATTTAGGTTGCCCTATAAACACATAAAGTAGGCTGATGGACTTTTGCCCCACACTTTCAATTCTCTCAAGTTTCTCAATATCAAATCCTCCTTGTAAGCGTTCGTTTTAAACTGATGGCTGATGGCTGACAACTGATAGCTGAATGCTTACCAACCAATTGACAAGGAAGGCTGCAAGTCGATCAATTTAAGGTTCTCACTCCTTACTTTTATTATAATAATTTTTTACAGGATGAAGATTGTAAGGGAATGATTAAAAAAATATTGTTACGATAATTAAGAAACTGTCACGCGATCGCTTAATCTATAAAAGATAGCTGATGCTCTCAAGCTTGTTAAAGATGCTCAGGCAAGAGATCGTATAACAAAGTAAATTGTTAGATTGAACTCCTAAACTCCTGTACTCCCAAACTCCTGTACTCCTAAACTCCTAAACTCCCAAACTCCTAAACTCCCAAACTCCCCAATGACACTAACCGTATACAACACCCTAACTCGTAAAAAAGAACCCTTTACCACCATTGAAGAAAGCAAAGTCAAAATGTATTGCTGTGGTATTACGGTATATGATTATTGTCACTTAGGTCATGCAAGAACTTGTATTGTTTGGGATGTGGTAAGGCGTTATTTACAGTGGCGTGGCTATGATGTGACTTATATCCAGAATTTTACGGATATTGACGATAAAATCTTAAACCGTGCTAGAAAAGAACAAACAACCATGGAAGCGGTATCAGAACGGTTTATCGAAGCGTATTTTGAAGATATGGAACGCCTCGGTGTTGAAAAAGCTGATGCTTACCCTCGTGCTACCCATACACTTAATGGTATTCAACGGTTAGTCTCTGAGTTAGAAGCCAAGGGATATGCTTATGCTTCAGACGGAGATGTTTACTATCATGTGCGTCAATTTAAAGACTATGGTAAGCTTTCTGGACGCAAATTAGAAGATTTACAAGCAGGAGCAAGTGGTCGAGTGGCAGTAGAAGATCCCGAAGCAAGCAAGAAAAAAGATCCAGCAGACTTTGCTGTGTGGAAAGGGGCCAAACCTGGGGAACCTTCTTGGGACTCACCTTGGGGAAAAGGCCGTCCAGGTTGGCATATTGAATGTTCTGCTATGGTAAGGGAGAGACTGGGGGAAACCATCGATATTCATGTAGGAGGAAGCGATTTAATTTTTCCTCACCATGAAAATGAGATTGCCCAGTCAGAAGCATCTACAGGAAAACCTTTGGCCCGTTATTGGTTACATAATGGCATGGTTAAAGTAGGTGGGGAAAAAATGTCGAAGTCTTTGGGTAATTTTACAACTATTCGGGATTTATTAGAGAAAATTGACCCCATGGCCGTAAGATTATTTATATTACAGGCTCATTATCGCAAACCTGTCGATTTTACCGATGAAGCGTTAGAAGCAGCCACCAATGGTTGGCATACTTTATCTGAAGGACTATTATTCGGGTTCCAACATGGTAGTACATTAGGGTTTAAGCGAGATATGCCTGAGTTATTACCTGAGTTGATGCAACGGTTTCAAGACGCAGTTGATGATGATTTTAACTTTGCTGGTGGGTTAGCTGTTTTGTTTGAAATAGCGAAAGAATTACGCAAAGAAGGTAATTTATTAGTGCATCAAGGAAAAACTGAAACGTCTTCTGAATTATTACAACAACAATGGTACACTCTCAGAACATTAGCTCATGTTTTAGGGTTAGAAGCTGATGACACTCAACTGAAAAATGAACAGAATGACGGGTTAGATGATGCACAGATTGAAGGGTTAATTGAACAGCGAAAAGAAGCAAGAAAAAATAAGAATTTTGCCGAAAGCGATCGCATTCGAGATGAGTTAAAAGAACAAGGTATTATTTTAGTGGATCAAGCTGGAGGTGTTACGAGTTGGCATCGGGGATAATGGAAAGGCAAAAGTCAAACCTATCAATGTATGTTCTTAGTGGTGTGATGACGTATAACGTTATCCGTCAAAGCGATCGTTATCAACCTAATATGAAACCCTAAATGTTTCCTAAAGCGGAGGAGATAATCTTAGTATGTCCATAAATATAATTCAATAGTAAAGTTAGCGATCGCATTCTTCACTTCATTTAATTTCCCCAACAATGGAATCGTAGGGTGGGCAAATAGGGTCATATAATTTTTGTAGATAAAAACATTTAATTATTGCCCACCATCATAAGTTAGGTGGGCAAAATATATACATTTTCAACTAATCATGTATCCGTTCAACTTTGCCCACCCTACCGTCTTAAGATTCTATTTATAAACAGTCTCTAATTAATTATCTTTTTTACTGTTTTGACAACACATTGTACAGATATCTCTCCCTAAATTAGTGTTATAAAGATTATAATCCTTACCATTGCCTAATCCTCCTGTACTCCACATGGTACATGATGTATCAAGTCCAGTCCAAATATGGGCTTTAGTTTGCCTTTTTTTCTTACAAATTAGAAATTTATCGTAGATATCATTCTTATTATTTTCTTGTCTCCAATATTGTAAGTCTATATTACCAGCTTCTAAAATTTTATTAGCTAGATCAATAGCATTTTTAAATGATTCAAAAGAATAATTATGAATATAATTCTCAGTTTCTATTTTGATTGCAACATGATACTTATCGTCAAATCTAACAGTATATATTTTGGGTTTGAATGATAACTTAATTTTCATTTTTTCAATCTCTATAATAGATTTTAACTAAAAAAATCATCATCTAAAATTTGTTCAATGGTAAAAATACATTGATTAGGATATTCTGATTCATCTGGAATGCGAACCCCAAAAGATGCTTTTTTACCTTCTTTGATGGCAATATCTCTCCCATCATTATAGGATTCTTCTAAAATCTTTGGTAAATAAGTTTTAAGCGAAGGGGTTTTGGATAGTTGTTTTTTGATTCGTTTACGATGTTCAATTACTGAGTTATACCAGCTATTTTTCATGCTTTCTGGTAGATTTGCTTGTACTTTTAATTTTAATAAATGTGCTAGTAAAATCATTAAATTACTTTCTAAAGCATTCTTTTCTGCTTTTCCCAACTCTCTTAACTCCTCAATTAAATTAACTTTATCTAAGGATTCAAATTGATTATTTTCTAATTTAATTATGGTTTCTTCTAACCATAAATTAAAGTCTGTCTCGTAAAGATTAGTACTCATAATTAACTTATCAGTTGTATTAAATTACTCAGTATATATAACTTTTTTATTCCTCTTGACTATTCAATAAATCCGAAAAGTAACAACCCTCCTAATACAATTAATCCTAACCCTAAAATTCCATAAAAAACTCGCGTTCCTCCTCTCCCTAAAATATTGACAAAGAACCGAGCTTTTCTATGATTCATATACCAATCCCAATTAAAAACGGCTCCAGATACACTAAATATACCCGCAGCAATAATGAATAAACCGACCATGATTTTTTCTCCAAGACGTTTGATACTATTCCTTGCTTTTCTAAATTTATTAAAAAATTAACAAACAATCGTTAATATTCATATTTTTTTAAATTGTTATTTCCTAAAAAGCTTGCTTACAGTCTCTACTAAAGTTTTGGGCTTAACCGAGGAATATTACTGTATAATAAGTAAGGTCGGTTAAACTGGCCTGTCTATGACCAAAAAATAAACCTTTCTGGCTTTTTTCTGAGATAGTTTAACAATGTCTTCCAATCAACCCCAACGGGAACCCCATTCAGCTTCTAGTTTAGAAGAAATTCGCGCCACACGCCTCGAAAAAGTAGAACAGTTGAAAAAATTAGGTTTAATACCTTATGCTTATCAGTGGAAATCTACCCATGATGCTGCTACGTTACAAGATAAATATGCCAGCTTAAAAGATGGGGAAGAAGTAGAGATAGACGTTGCGATCGCAGGAAGAATTATCGCCCGTCGTGTCTTTGGAAAACTAGCCTTTTTTAGCCTACAAGATGAAACCGGAACCATTCAATTATATCTAGACAAAAAAGAAATTCAATCGCACATGAGCGATCTTGAAAGTGCGTTTAACCATCTCAAGAAATTAACGGATACAGGAGATATTATCGGAGTAAAAGGAAGTATCAAAAGAACAGAAAAAGGAGAACTTTCTGTTAAGGTTAAAGAATACGAAATATTGACAAAATCCCTATTACCTTTACCTGATAAATGGCATGGTTTAACGGATACAGAAAAACGCTATCGTCAACGATACGTAGACTTAATTGTTAACCCCCAAGTTAGACAAACGTTTCGTCGTCGCGCCCAAATTACTGCCTCTATTAGACGTTACTTAGATAACCAAGGGTTTATCGAAATAGAAACCCCTGTTTTACAATCAGAAGCAGGGGGCGCAGAAGCCCGTCCTTTTATTACTTATCATAACACCTTAGAAATGGATTTGTATTTGAGAATTGCTACAGAATTGCATCTCAAACGGTTAATTATAGGTGGGTTTGAAAAAGTATTTGAACTGGGTCGAATTTTTCGGAATGAAGGGGTTTCAACGAAACATAATCCTGAATTTACTTCCATTGAAGTGTATCAAGCCTATGCTGATTATAATGATATGATGGAGCTTACTGAAGCCATTATTACCACAGCAGCGAAAGAAGTTTTAGGCACTTTAAAAATAACGTATCAAGGGGAAGAAATTGACTTATCAACTCCTTGGCGACGGGTAACAATGCACGATATTGTTAAAGAAAAAAGTGGACTAGATTTTGAACAATTTACAGACTTTGAAACAGCAAAAAATGCAGTTAAAGACGCTGGTTTAGAGGTTCCTGAAACCTGTCAAACCTTGGGTAAACTACTCAATGAAGTATTTGAGCAAACTGTAGAAGAAACCCTAATTCAACCCACATTTATCCTAGATTTTCCCGTAGAAATTTCCCCTTTAGCTAAACCTCATCGTAGCAAACAAGGATTAGTAGAACGCTTTGAATTGTACATTGTGGGACGAGAATTAGCTAATAGTTTTTCTGAATTAACTGATCCTATTGATCAACGAGAAAGACTTGAAAAACAAGCAGAACAAAAAGCAGCCGGAGACTTAGAAGCACATAGTGTTGACGAAGACTTCTTAACAGCATTAGAATATGGAATGCCTCCTACTGGTGGGTTAGGAATTGGGATTGATCGCCTAATTATGTTATTAACGGATGCTACAAGCATTCGAGATGTTATTGCTTTCCCCTTACTAAAAAGTCAGAGTATTGCTATCAAATCTTTTGACTACGATGAAGATCAAAAAATTCTCAGAGTTGAGTTTACCAATGGGGGAATTTATCAATATCATGATGTGCCTAAATCTGTTTATGAGGAGTTAGAAAAAGCTGCATCCAAAGGACAGTATTTTAATGCTGAAATTAAAGATAAATTTGGCTTTGATCGGGAAAATTGAAGGAGGCAGGAGTTGAAAGGCAGGGGGCAGAAGGGTGGAATTGAGACGATTATATATAATTAAAAATCAATGCTTAAAACTATAATAATTGATTTTTTACTATTAGCTATTCCCTGTTCCCTGTTTCCTGTTCCCCCTCCAAACTAGCTAATTTCATCGAAGTTACAAAATATGAGTCTAGCTTTGATATTTTTGAGCGATTTTCGCCTTCCAATCTTCAATAATTCTTTGTCGTTGTCTAGCAATAACTAAAGCTTGATCAGGGACATCATTCGTGACAACCGATCCAGCAGCTACTGTGACCTCTTCACCCAAAGTAACTGGTGCAACAAACACACTATTGGCTCCTGTTTTAGTGCGATCGCCGATAATGGTAGGATGCTTTTTAACACCATCATAGTTAGCGGTAATGGTTCCTGCACCCACATTCACCTCTTGGCCTAAAGTCGCATCCCCAAGATAGGTTAAATGAGCAACATTGCTTTTATTCCCCACCTGAGTCTTTTTAATTTCCACAAAATTGCCAATGCGACAAGCTTCTTCAATTTTCGCCTCTCCTCGCAGATGAGTATATGGCCCAACCCGACAGTTAGAAGCAACCTCAGAGTCAGTAATAACGGAATAAAGTACCGTTACTTGTTCCCCAATGGTACTATTTTCAATGAGACTACCCGGGCCAATGCGACTCTTTGCACCAATAGAAGTTTCTCCCCGTAAATGGGTTTGGGGTTCAAGGATCACATCAGGTTCGAGGGTAACAGTATCATCAATAGTAATACTGTCAGGGTCGATCATGGTAACCCCTGCACTCATCCAACGCTTTTTGATGCGATCTTGTAAGATATCATTAGCTTCAGAGAGTTGATAGCGATCGTTTATCCCATTAATCTCGTAATAATCTTCCACATCAACCGCCATAACAGGGTTAAGATAATCGACAACTTCGGTTAAATAGTATTCCTTTTGATCATTATTGGTGGAAAGTTTTGGTAACACTTTGGCCAGTTTTGGCCAGTTAAAACAATAAATTCCCCCATTCACCCGATGATTATTTTTCTGGGCCGCATTACAGTCTCGATCTTCGACAATTTGACTCACTTGGTTGTTTCCGTCACAGAAAACTCGTCCATACCCTTTAGGGTTGGGTAAATTGGCGGTTAATAGAGTAGCTGCGTTATTATTTTTTTGATGAATATGGAGTAAATTTTCTAAGGTTTCAGGGCGTAATAAAGGAGCATCCCCGTTTAAAACGAATAAATCTCCATCAAAATCTTGTAAATGGGGTAATAGTTGCTGTATGGCGTGTCCTGTCCCTAATTGTTCCCTTTGTTCCACAAATTCCAGGGATGAGGTATCATCAAAAGACTGCTTAACTTGTTCCCCTTCATAACCAATGATAATCAGTTTTCGAGATGGGGCAATGAGATGACAACTATCGAGTACCCGTTGTACTAGCGATCGCCCTCCTAAAGTGTGTAATACTTTAGGTAAGTTAGATTTCATCCGTGTTCCTTTACCGGCTGCCAGAATTGCTACTGCTACCATGTTTCTATCCATCAACAGTCCCGAAAGGAGTATATCGTGTCCTGGGTTTTTTGGATAGGGGTTTCAATTGAGTCTGGGGAGTGTGGGAGAGGTGGGGAGTGTGGGGAGAATTTGTATTTTGATTGTTAATCTATTGCTATGAAAACTGCTGTGAGAATTTAGAATTTAGAATGGATAATATTTTTAGACTTCCTGAGTTACTTAACAATAAAGAGATTTTTGAGACAATTATTAACAACAAGAATTTCAAAATTGAGCGTATTATTTCTACAGGACAAACAACGCCTGAAGGGACTTGGTACAATCAAGAAGAAGATGAATGGGTGATTTTATTGCAAGGAGAAGCAACGTTATTATACTCCGATAATTCTTCAATTGCTCTCAAAGCAGGGGATTATTTATTGATAAAAGCTCATGAAAAACATCGGGTTATCTTTACCAGTATTGATCCGCCATGTATTTGGTTAGCGATTCATAGTTCTTGTTGAGTAATAGTTTTTATGATTAACTGTTGAGTCTGTTCTGTGATAGCTAATGGTTGAGTCCAGATGATTGTCCAAGTATCACCAGAACCCATCATTTCTAGATCGTTATCTATCCCTGGTTTTCCTAAGACATCAATCAATAATCTAGCTAAAATACATTGAGAAGAAACTTGATTAATTATAACAGTGGTTAACACATTGTCAGTGCCTTCGATGGGTTCATGAGTAATTGATTGAACATTCATATTAAATAATTCTACCAGGATTTAACCAGCGCAAAATCTCATCTTTAAGACGATATAAATCACGAGAAAAGGTTTGTTTTACCCATTGTCCAACAGCATCTAAAGGGGTAAAAACTTCACCCATTTCCCACTTTATTTCCTGAGATAATGGGGTTAAATGATTCCCTGATAAATTTTGAGAAGCGAGTAAATTAGGGTATTTTTTACCCAAAATCTCCCTTAAAATAATCGTTTCGTCAATATTATCCTGAGTAAATTTTATCAGCAAATTACGTCTAATTACATAATCTTTTTCAATAATAATTTTAGTTTCATCAGGAGAAGGGGTAAATTCTAAACTCAAATAATTCTCAATATCAATTTGTTCTAAAAAAGGAATGGCTTTTTTAACAGGATAATTATTAAAAGATATAAGGATATTTCCTGCACGTTCCACAGAAAATAAACTACCAATTAATAAATGAAGTTTACAGCCCATACTATGGCCAATACCATAAATAGGAAGATAACTTTGTCCAAGAGAAGTATTACTTTTTAGACGATCTAAAATACTCTCAAAACGGTTAAGAACATTACGGGCGATCGCTAAATGATCAAAGGTATTAACAAAAGGAGTCGCAATGATAGCATAGCCTTCTTTGGCTAGTTCTTCTAATAGCCAACGATAGGTAAAATTAGGTGCCGTCCCCACAAACGCCCCACCCAAAAAATGAATAATAGCGATGGGGTATTTAGGAACTAAAACAGAACTTCCTGAGATTTCTTGCCATTCCATAATCAGTTAATTCTAATCAGTTAAGGAGTATTATTGGAGCCTTCAGTATCAAGAATCGGCACAAATTCGTTGTCAGGGGCTAAGGAAGGGGGAATTTCTGGTTTTGGCGGTTCTAGTAACTTATTCCACACCGTAATTTGCGCTTGTGCCGAACCATAAGCAGCACTATCTCTGGGGATTGCCCTTGCTAATTTTACCGCTTCAGCTAACAAGGAACGATTGGATAATCTTTGCGCCATAGAGAGTAATTGAAAACCCCAACGATCCAGAGCTTGTTTAGCTTGAGTCCCGACATCTGTAGAGGAAGGAATTTGACGCACCACAGAGATAGCAGAAATCAAGGATTGAGGGGTTTGAGGTTGGGCGATCAAATAAGCCTCTTGTAAGTTCTGTTGGGCGCGAATTTCCCGTTGCCATTGACGAATATTACTTTGCGCGTCTTGATAAAGGACTCGGCCTGAACTAATTTGCCCAGCAGCGCGAATGGCGGCTTGATAGTCATTACCAGAAGCTAAAGCGATCGCCTGATTGAGAATGGGTTGATCTTCTTGCCGTTGAATACTCACACGCCAGCGATTAATCTCTTTTTGTGCTTCATCATAAAGGGTGCGTCCTGAACCGATCATTTGTGCTTGAGCGATCGCTTGTCTTAAATTAGAAATACTGCCACTGGAGGCTATACTACGGGCTTTATCAAGAATGGGTTGATCTTCTCGTCGTTGGATGGTGGTAGTCCATTGATTAATTTCCTGTCTTGCTTCTCCATAACGAGGGTTACTGGAGGGAACCATTTGCGCGGCCGAAATGGCTGCATTCAAATCATCAATGCTACCTCCAGAGGCTAAATTTCGGGCTTCTTGGAGATGGGTGACATCTTCTATTTCTAGTTTGAAACGACTAATCAACGTTTGGGCTTCTTGATAGAGGGGACGATCTTCTTCGATTTCTTCGAGGGCTAAAATGGCGATTTCTAGGTTGTCGACTATCCCTGTTTGAGCATCCAAACCAGCACTGGCTATGGTTCTCCAGTCTGCTATCTCTTCAGATAAGGCGAGGCTATCGGGCAATTTATTAACCACATCCGAGAGACTTGACCAACGACGATCATCGATTAACTCATCGATATGATCGGTAATTTTTTCTTTGGCATCTTCGATGAGGTTTTGGGATTCTTGATAAGCGTAACTTTCAGGGGCTATTTTTTCAGCATCAGCGATCGCACTTAACCAATTATCAATGCCTCCGCGACGTAAGGTAAGATAAGCATCATCCAAGCGACTACTTTCTTCTTGAGCTAATTGGATTTTATTAACGGTATCATCGTATCGGGTAGTTGCCCAATATTTGTTGGGAACACTTAAGAGTTGGACGGCTTCTCTAAAAGCGAGATTCCAATTGGACTGACGTAACTCTTCTTCCACTTGAGCAAAAATTTCTTCTCCTTCTCGCCAAATGCTGCGCCACTTTTCGATCCGTTCTTCTACTACTTGATACACTTGAACACTTTCAGGCACACGACGGGCTGTTTTTATGGCTTCTTCTAGCTCACCTTGTTGAAATTTCTTTTCAGCAATATCGAGGATAGCGACAGCCCATTCTTCGACGTTACGGTTGATTTCGTGTCGTAGGGGATGATCATCCGGCAACGCTTCAACTAACTTGATAGCTCGTAGGAAGTTATCCACAGTCCCTTGTTCTGCTTCAATTTGGGCGCAATAGATCCGCATTGACGCTGAAGCAATGGGCCAGACAATCCGAACACATTGAGGGGATTTTGGTAACCTTAACAACATGGATGTTGCCGTAAAACCAACAGTTCCAGAGACAATAATTAGGGCGATCGCCCACAGTTGCCAAGGAATTTGACTGGTTCGCAGGGCAATACGCTCTAATAAAGCCTGATGGTTAGGAGTTGTCCCTTGATTTGTCGATTGTTCCATAGTGCTACAGACTTAAACAAGTCCCCGTTTCTCCTCATTATCCCATTATGCCTTGTTTAAGTGATTATGCCTAATCTTTTCCTCAACAAGCTAGACACAATGGGGGTTAATGATAATGTAACGCAAAGTCTGAGCTTTGTGATCGGCGATGGTAGAATATAGGTAGTTTCTGGCATGGAGAAATTCAGTTATGAATACCGAAGAAAAAGCACGGGAATTGATGGCTAAAGACCATTTAAGCGATGAACAACGCCATCAGAAAATGGTTGATCGGGCTGCTGAAGTGGAACAGATTCATCAAGAAGAACAGATTAATGAAAAAGCACGGGAATCATTAGCCCAAGAACGTCAGCAGGAAGAAGCTAGAGAAGAGTCTATGTTAGAACGCTCTATAGAAGAAATTAGTTAAAAGTTTTTCATTAATCTTCCTACACGGGTTTACCGAGGATGAGTGCCTCGGAGGCAAGAGTTATAAGGCAAGAGGCAAGAGGCAAGAGTTTTTGTCTTACCCGTGTAGTTTCCTCACTCCTCCTAATTCTTAGTTGAATTCTTATATGTAAATATTTGTTGCCATTGCTTGAATTAATTGCTAGACTATGATTGATGGGTTTCGGCTTAGTCAACGCTCGTAAAGGAGACGTACTATCAATGCGCTACAATTGCAAACCTTTATTGTCCTTACTATCTGCCGAGTAATTACAGATTTTTTGACCACAATAAACCAATCGATTCACAGAATACCTTTTAACTCGTTTCCCATGAGGTGAAATTAGGAAAAACCTAATATTCATGGCGTTCCTCACCTTAAATTGTACAAACAATGTACTAAAAGCTACGTCACTACCGATTCTCTCATGGGATAAGAATTAATCCTCTGTTGTGTGACAGGTTATTTATTGTCTGTTGATAAGTTCACTATTTTTGTTTTGTCTTGTTGAAGGGAAAGGGTGGAATTATTCATATTCCTGAGAAAAATAAGACAAGGCGTGAAGGAGGTGTTTTTTTATGAAAATACAAGGAAAAACCGCCCTAATTACTGGGGCATCCCGTGGAATTGGTCGTGCGATCGCCTTAGAATTAGCACGAAATGGTATCAAACGCCTCTTATTAATTGCCCGTAACGAAAGTAAGTTAGGGGATGTATCCGCAGACATTCAAAGTTTAGGGGTTGAGGTGGCTATTTTTCCCCTGGATCTCACCAACACTGTGATGGTTAATAAAACCATTGCTCAAGCTTGGCGGGATCATGGTCCGATTGATATCTTAATTAATTGTGCCGGCGTTGCCCATCAAACTTCGTTTCTGCAAGCTAGTTTATCCCAAGTACAAGCAGAGTTATCGGTTAACTTAATGGCAACTTACCAGATAACTCGATTAATAGCAAGACGCATGGCTTATCGCAAACAAGGGACTATTATCAATGTCTCTAGTTTAATGGGGAAAATTGCAGCCCCTACCATGGCCACCTATTCTGCCACAAAATTCGCCCTTTTAGGTTTTACTCAGGCGTTACGGGGGGAACTAGCCCCTTATAATATTCGAGTGGTTGCTTTGTTACCCTCCCTCACCGATACGGATATGGTAAAAGGGTTAGACTGGTTTCACTTTATGACACCGGTTTCTCCCAAAAAAGTTGCCCAAAGTTTAATCCAGGGACTACAAAAAAACCGCCCAGAAATATTAGTGGGTTGGCAAAGTTATCTAGCGGTTTGGGGACAACGGTTAGCCCCAAGATTAATGGAACAAATTACCACAATGGTTGCTCCTTTATCCCGTAAACCGCGCTTATCTCAATTGAGTCTTTTTCGGCTCAGTTAATATCAAGTGAAGCACCCTACCCTACTACGTTGAGGGTGGGGCTTCCTACCCTTAAGAACTAACGCTCTTGATACACTGCATTTCAACAGTTTGGTTAGGCGTAGA
>JASJDW010000204.1 GCA_030064955.1 Crocosphaera sp. | reverse complement strand
GATAAATCTTCCAAAGGAACTTCCCTTTCTTGGGGATAATTTTGGTGTAAATCTATATCTTTATCTAACCAAATAATTTCCGAAGTCTCTAGACTCAGACGACGATTATACTGTTGTAAACAGCGATCGCAGGTTAAGGTAATAATGGTTTCCCCTGTCACACCCACCTCTAAAAAAGTCCCCCCATGACGAATCATCATTTTCCCCCTGAAAGGGGTTAACGTTTCAAGTTCAGGGATAAAATCATCAAAAAGAAGGGTTTGGGTTCTATTGGGAGCATTTAGTAAGTGCGGAATATAAATTGCTTGCATAATCTTACGTCTTCCTCTTCTTAGTTTTCTCTAGTTAGGGTATGTACTCCCCTTGTCCATAACCAAGGGATAGGGTTCCTGGTGGTAGTTTCAAAGTCGTTTTAGACCCTGAAGACTGTAAAGTAACCTTTAACTCTCCTTGAGTGGTAACACCGATGATCGTTCCTGTTACCCCTTCAATCATAACCGTACCCCCGACACTATCCAAGATTTCTACATAATTTCTCACCAAAGCATCAATTCCATCCCTCTGATACGCTTCATAACCCTCCAATACTCCATCAATGGTAATAGCAGCTAAGGTTTCTAAACTGTCAATATTATGAGGGTTAGGGTAAGATTGAATAGTAATACCTGGGTCGGGAACTGCATTAGCCCAATTAATCCCCACACCAATGACACTGTGGGTAATCATCCCCTGTTGAATACGAGTTTCACTTTTAATTCCTCCCAATTTTCGTCCCTCTAAGAGTAAATCATTCGGCCACTTTAAGGTAACAGGAAGTCCATAACGTCGTAACCGTTGGGCAATACCCCAAGCAGTAAATAAGGTTAAATGAGGAGCATTTTCAGCGGGAAGATTGAGGGTTAAACCAATGGATAGATAAAGTCCTCCTACCGAAGAAACCCAAGTTCTTCCCCATTGTCCCCGTCCTGCGGTTTGTTGAGCAGCGATCGCGATTCTAGGGAAAGGATTCCCTTCTGCTAATAAGTCCCAGACCACTTGGTTAGTAGAGGTAACTGTCTCAAAAACAGACAGGGGATAGGATGAATGTTGTAAACAAGTTTGAATTTTGAGGGGATCAAGATTCATCTTTCTGCTGCTATTTGGAATCCTTGAATGCTTAAAAATCTTAGGGTTTATTCTAGAGTCAGCGGTAACTTCTATCTATAGTAGACACGAATAAACCTAAATTACGAGGAGTCACCCACTTTGAAAAAGGTAGAAGCGATTATCCGACCCTTTAAATTAGACGAAGTGAAGATCGCTTTAGTCAATGCGGGAATTGTTGGTATGACAGTTTCTGAAGTTCGGGGGTTTGGAAGACAAAAAGGACAAACTGAACGTTATCGTGGTTCAGAATATACTGTGGAATTTCTGCAAAAACTGAAGGTCGAAATTGTTGTTGAAGATCGTCAGGTGGACATGGTTATTGAAAAGCTGACAGCGGCCGCACGCACAGGAGAAATTGGAGATGGCAAGATTTTTGTTTCTCCGGTTGAGCAAATTATCCGCATTCGTACTGGAGAAAGTGATCTCGAAGCCATTTAAAGGTTATGGGGACTTGGGGTGTCCTAAGTCTCCCGTCAAGGAGATAATTTCTTTAATTTCGGCAAAAGTGTTGCAAACGCTTGACCGCGATGGGATACATCTCGTTTCAGTTCCGGTGTCATCTGAGCAAAGGTTTGCTGATGGGAAGGAACATAAAAAATAGGATCATAGCCAAATCCTTGCTTTCCTTGAGGGGTTTTGAGGATTTCTCCTTGACAAATGCCTTCTGTTTCTAGAGCAATTGAACCATCAGGACGAGCAACAGCAATGGCACAAATAAACTTGGCTTGTCTGTTTTGATTATCCCCTAATTCCTTTAATACTCTCTCAATTCTAGCTCGATCGCTGTTGCCATATCGAGCAGAATACAGTCCAGGCGCGCCATTAAGAGCTTCAACCGCTAACCCAGAATCATCGGCGATCGCCCATTCTTCTAACGCTTTGGCCACTTGAGACGCTTTTAAAATGGCATTTTCTAAAAACGTTTGACCGGTTTCCTCAATTTCAATTTCAGGGGGTTTGAGTTTTAATGTCCAGTTTAATCCGATTAAGTATTCTTGCATTTCCTGTAGTTTGCCAGGATTACTGGTAGCAACAATTAAATTTCTCATCTTCAGCAATAGGAAAGATTTTGGGATACTCTACTCATTCAAAATTGCGTAAAAAAGTGGGTTACGACTAACCATTAGATCTTTGTACGAACCTAAATTGTAACCGTTTAACCCACTTTAAAACTACAATATACTACTTGCTATGGGGTTGCCAGCAATTTGTTCCATTATTGAGTAACTTTTTCTCTATCTTTTTGAGCCAAAAATTTCTCTAATTCCGTCAAAGCATCTGCATCTACTTTCGTTTGCATTGGACAGAACTTCGGACCACACATGGAACAGAATTCAGCCGTTTTGTAGATATCTGCCGGTAACGTTTCATCGTGATATTCTTTAGCCCGATCTGGATCTAACGATAGCTCAAACTGACGGTTCCAATCGAAATTATAGCGTGCTTTGGACAGTTCATCGTCTCTGTCTCTGGCCCCTGGACGATGACGAGCAATATCGGCTGCGTGTGCTGCTATTTTATAAGCAATCAAGCCATTTCTCACATCTTCTGCATCGGGCAACCCTAAATGTTCTTTCGGGGTCACATAACATAACATGGCTGTTCCATACCAACCCGCCATAGCTGCACCGATCGCTGAGGTAATATGGTCATAACCCGGAGCAATGTCTGTTACCAGAGGACCTAACACATAGAAAGGTGCTTCCGAACACTCTTCCATCTGCTTTTTCACGTTAAACTCAATTTGATCCATCGGTACATGACCGGGTCCTTCCACCATTACCTGTACGTCATGTTCCCAAGCGCGACGAGTCAGTTGCCCAAGGGTTTTCAACTCTGCTAACTGTGCCTCATCAGACGCATCGTGGGTACATCCTGGCCGTAAAGAGTCTCCTAAGCTAAAGGAAACATCATATTTTTTGAAGATTTCGATAATTTCGTCGAAATGGCTATAAAGTGGGTTTTGCTTATGATGGTGCAACATCCAACGGGCAATAATACCACCCCCACGGGAAACAATACCAGTTAAACGACTTCTCACTAAAGGCAGGTGTTCAATGAGAATACCTGCATGGATAGTCATGTAGTCCACCCCTTGCTGGGCGTGTTTTTCGATGATGTGCAGAAAATCATCAGGGGTAAGGTTTTCAATGTTACCGTGAACACTTTCTAAAGCTTGGTAAATGGGAACCGTACCAATAGGAACAGAAGACGCTTTAATAATAGCGGTGCGAATGGTGTCTAAGTCTCCTCCACCAGTGGATAAGTCCATCACCGTATCTGCACCGTATTTAACCGCTAGATTGAGTTTAGCTACCTCTTCTTCTAGATCGGATGAATTAGGGGAAGCACCAATATTAGCGTTAACCTTACACTTAGAGGCGATACCAATGCACATCGGTTCTAAGTTAGTATGGTTAATGTTTGCAGGGATAATCATCCTTCCCCGTGCCACTTCTTCACGGATCAATTCAGGGGGCAAATTTTCTCGTTTAGCAACGTAGTCCATTTCTTCAGTCATTACACCTTGACGCGCGTAATACATCTGAGAGACATTACTCTGTCCCCGTCGCTTGGCAACCCATTGTGTTCTCATACTTTGATTCCTCTATAAACAGCTTCCCTACGCTGGTATTACCCAGTCTCAGGTTCTAAGGGTCTTTCTCAGCCCGATTCCACAGACACCCCTAGCTATGGATCACATTTTAGCATTTATGCTGATGTGTTTTGAGCTTCTAACCTAAGTAAAAATTTTTTACCAGATCTATTGCATTGCTAACCAATATTTGCTATGCTTGTTAAGCACTGAATAAGTGAGTGCTTTAGCCGGGATAGCTCAGTTGGTAGAGCAGAGGACTGAAAATCCTCGTGTCGGCGGTTCAAGTCCGCCTCCTGGCATTTTGTATTGTCTGTGGAACCTTGATATAGAGTGGTTTTAGTCTATCTGTCTCTTGCCTATTAGATAATGGGTGGGACATTATTCACAACTCCCTGAAAATGTTGTTGAAAATATTGCTGATATAAACGACAACTAATGACAACTGCCAGACCCTGAAACTTCACTAATCCTAAGCTTTGCAATTTAATCGATTCTATCGGGTCTAGCTTAATCGGTTCAGTGGCAAATACAACTTTTTCTAAAGCTTTTAATAAGCCAGGATTTTGTTGTTGTAAACTCCATAGTTGTCGTTGAAGATGGTCACGATAAATGTTAGAAGAAACATTAGGATTACTGATCAAAAGTTCGTCTAAGGTAATGGTTTTACGACAAATATGATATAATGCCAACCTAATTAAATAGGGGTTGCCTCCCACTAAATCTCTCAATTTTTCTCCTTTTTCTAATGACAAATTTAGCTGATAGGTTTTTCCTAAATCTTGAACTTCTTTAGGGGTAAACATCGGTAACTCGATGGGAATACCCACATTAAAAGGGGATTGATTAAGATTGAGAGGTATATAAACTGCCGCCGAATGAACCACAATTAAACGTAATTTTTTCCAAATTTCCTTATTCTTTCCCTCTTCATGCCAAGTCCTTAATAAACCAAAAAAATCATCCGCTAAGTTAGGATATTGAAACAGTCGATCTACATCATCCAATCCTAAGACTAAGGGGGTTTTTAAAGTAGATAAAATATGTTCTTCAAAGTAAATTTTGCAACTAATTTTACTACCAAACAAATCGTCCCAAGAATCAGTTACTTTATGGGGAATGTTTAAATTGAAGCTAATATTGGCGCAGAACCATTGTAAAAATTTATCTAAGTCTTGAAGTAACCCTATCTCTGCTAAATGAAAACTCAAAGAAACCGCAGCACAATTATGATTATTTGCATGATTAATAATTCTAGCAAGTAAAGAACTTTTTCCCATACGTCTTGATGCTTTGAGTCGAATTAAAGCTCCTGGTTGTAAAATAGCCTTATAGCAGTTTGATTCGATGGGCGATCGCTCAATATAAAATGGAGAATTAAGGGGAACTTGACCTTCAGGTAATTCTGGTTCACAGAATAAAGCAGGTGAACTCTCTTCCTCAGAAGAGATCTGAGGATAAAAAAAGTCCTCATCACATAACCTTAACTCAAATGCTTTAAAACAATATTTGAGCGTTTGTTTATCAACTCGTGACTCACAAGCAAAAACTTTCATGAGGGTATCCATTGCTAACCCTGTTTTTTCGCTTAATGCTTCTAATGTATAGCGATTTCCGTGGTTTTCTGCGTATTCAGCTTCAAATTTAGCATTTTGAAGTTTCTCTAACCCTTTATTCGTTAGAATTACCCCACGTCTTCTTCGTTTTATTGGCTTGGTTTGTGTCATAAGCGTCAATAGAATTGAGAAGGACTGCTATCTTATTCTTAGAGTTTAGCTAATTTTGGCATCATTGTGATCCCAAGTTTAGGAAGTTATACCACAAATTAACCCCGATCAACTGCTTCCTCCTTCTCAATTTTTAATTTGATTACGCTGTTTTCACAAAACGAATAATTTCTCTAACTTGATGCAAAAAGTTGCTATCTTCAGTTAATTGGGAAATGGCTTTTCTTGCTTCTCTAGTAATTTCTTCGTGTTCTAAGCTATTTTTAGCTTCCAATTTATCTAATTGAACTGCAATTTTTATGACTTCTTGTCCTGTTACTTCCCAATTTTTTTGTTGTTTATTAATCCAAGAATTAGGATTGCTGGTATTTAATTTATCATTGAGTAATGTCACTTTTTTTTCAAGTTGATTGAATCGATTTCTTAGTTCTAAAATATCTTCACGGGGATATTTAATCTGTTGTCGAATAGTCGATAAACGATAAGCTAAATATTGATAGCCTCTAATAGCGGGTCGTAAAGCTGTTAACAATAAAGTAGCAAAAGAACTCACATATCCTACAGAACTAATTCCCCAAGCAGCCACCGTATAAAGTCCTAAAGCTGACAATAAATGAAGAGCGATCGCTACTAATAACGCACCTCGACTGACAGTTTTAACATAATTTAATTGTTTGCTATCAACAGTAATTCCTTTATTTTGAGAAATCTCTACTTCTGAAGCAACTTCTTTGGCATCAAAATAAACATTCCAAGGGACAGTTACAATAGCTAATAACCACCAAAAACTAGCGACACCAATGACCCAATCGATAAAGTTACCAGCAGGAATATGTAACCATTGTAATAAAAAGAAAGCCACTAAAATTAAAAAGCCGAACCCTGCACTAAAGCTAAAGTACCAATAATAGCCGTAAGTATTTTTCATGATTTTTTAGTTAACAAGCTATCAGCTATCAGCTATCAGCCTAAAAATTTGTGCATATAATTAGATGCCTAAAAGCCTAGGTTTAAATCCCCTATCTTTAAAAGCTGACTGCTGAACGCTGAGTGCTGATGGCTTTTTTAATTTCTTATTCTAGTTTTACACTTTATCAAAAATTTAGTCTGAGGTTTGTGACGATTTTTTAACTGTTCTAAATAATATAATGTTTACGAATTGATCATTGATTCAGTTATAACTTTTCCTTGAATTGTTTGATCTAGCCAGGGAGTATTCTGATTTAAAGATTTGAGCGTCGATGGGGTAATTGTCCAAGTTTCTTTAGGATCAAAAATGATCAACTCTAAAGCATGGCCGGCTTTAATCGGGTTCACAATTTCCCCTAAACATTTTCTCGGATTACTACTTAAAGCTTTCCATAATTGTAAAGCTGACCATGTTTTCGTTTCCACCAATGTTTGCCACAATAAAGGTAAAACCAATTGTAAACCGATCGCCCCTGGGGGAGACTCAGCAAAAGGCACTGTTTTTTCCTCATAGGTATAACCCCGATGATCCACCGCGATCGCATCAATAATGCCTTGAGAAATTCCTTCGATTAAAGCGATGCGATCCTCTGGGTTGCCCAATGGAGGATCGAGACGTAAATTAGGATCATAACTGGCAATATTCCCACTATCAAGTAAGAGGTGCATCCAGGTGGTACTTGCAGTGATAGGAATACCCCTTGCTTTTCCCCAGGCAATTAATTCCACAGCGCGACGGGTGGAGACTCGCATTAAATGTACAGGGGTTTGTATCACTGCTACCATTTCTAAAAGGGTTGCTACTGCTGCGGCCTCTGTCATAGCGGGATTACCAGCAAGTCCATAATCAGTAGAAAAATACCCTTCTCGCATTACTCCATTCCCTTTAAGTGCCGGAAATTCAGCCACTATAGCTAACGGCTTTTTGAGGGGTTTAAGGTATTCTAAGACTCGTCTGAGTAATCCTAGATTTTCAATTCCTTGGTTGTCTGTAAAGCCGATCACCCCACTTTTTGCTAATTCTCCTAATTCGCTAATCTGTTGTCCTTTTGCTTGATGGGTGAAGGTTGCCCAAAAATCAAATTTTACCGATAAAATGCCCTGGGTTTGTTGTTTTAAATGGGTGAGAGTGGCTAAATTGTCGATGGGGGGTTGGGTTTGGGGAAGAATAGCGATGCGAGTAAATCCCCCAGCCACAGCCGAAGCAGCTAAACTAGAGAGGGTTTCTCTATCTTCATAGCCCGGTTCCCCACTATAACTATACAAATCCATTAATCCTGGGGCAAGAATTAACCCTTTTCCTTCAATAATGTTAGTATCTGGAGGAATATCCTCAAGCTGGGAGTCTATGGCTTGAATCATACCTGAACCTAACAATACATCACTAATAAGACTTGTATTGGCTACAGGATCTAATACTTGAATTTGTCTCAGTAACGTTAGGCAAGAGGTTGTCATAGAAAAATTATATAAAGCAGGGGGAGACTTTAGGGACTGGGAGACTGGGAGACTGGGAGACTGGGGGACTGGGGGACAACGGAGAAATGATTGATATATCTTCACCCCATCACCCCCTCACCCTACACCCTACACCCCACACCCCACACCCCATCACCCTCTCACCCTAAAACTGTTTAGGTTTAATGGGTTTAGGTAAGGGAAAACGACGAGGAGAAGGAACAGGGCGATCGCTGTTTGATGTTCGTTTTTGAGGACGAAATTGAGATGAACTGCGTTTTTTAGGGAATTTTCCTTGCTTTTTCTGCATCTGCCCTAAGTTTGTCCCTGTTTTAATCATAAGTCGATTATTAGACAGTTGTACTTGTAACTCCCAAAAACAACCGACTGCTTTGTCAGGAAGGGTTCCTTGCAATTTTAATTTAAAAAAGCTGGGTTTTTCTGAGGGATGTTTAGGAGACTGACGAATTTTAACAATAACAATTTTTTTGGGATGGGACGCATAGACCACTTGTCCACGAATGGAAAAGTCTCCACTCTCAAGGGGAACTCCAGAGCATAAATTGTCATCAGATAAGGCTGAATGGGGTTGGTCTGGATGTAAGGTTTCTGGTTCCCACACTCCAGCAATTTGTAATTGCAGTTGATCGTTAGCTAGTCGGGTTCGGGGGTAAACCACCCACAAATGGGGTTTATCTAAATCAATATGTTTTTTAAAGAGACTTAACACTTTACCCAGGACAACAGTATCAATAATGCTGCCTTCTTTTGTAATGAGGATTCCTCGCGTTTGATGGTCTTGAGAACGCTGATATTGACCCTCAATTAAACCGATCGCCCGATACTGTCTAGGATGACTCGGAGAAGGAATAGGGACATTGTTGTGAAGGCCATTGTCAGAGGAAGATAGCATAATGTAAGCCGTGTGACGGAATGCTTCTGATGACTAAATTATCAGTTTTCTTTGAGAAACATGGGTAAATGAAGTATTTTTTAAGGATGGATCGTTAGATCCCTTCTGATTTATAACTGTTCTAAATAACTTAATAAATCAGCCATTTCTTGGGGATTGGGCTGGAATTTGGGCATAGGTGGGGTTTTTCCACTGGTCACTTGTTGAATAAGACTAATTTTCGATTTATGCTTCTGAACATGATGTAAACTCGGACCGACAATCCCATCTGCTTCCATCCCATGACAACCAGAACAATTAATTTCAAAGATCGCTTGTCCCCGACTCACATCCCCCTGACGAGATAACACTTCGTTCATATAGGGATCAGAGATTTTATGGAGATACCAACCGACTATCATGATGATAGCCAGAAATATTAAGGCTAAACAAATTAGGATTAGTCTTTGGATAGCATCCTTGGGTTGGATTAACTGTTCAGTCACGGTGATTTAAGGGACGATTGTTTTGGCCTTCTCTTTACATTTTGCAATCTTTTGGGGTTAAAATGCTAGTCTCGTTAACTGATGTAACAATTCAGGGGCAATTTACCTTATAATATTAACTTTTGCAAAAAATAGTTGACAAATTAATCTATACTATTCTCAAGTGACCGAGGCACAAGCTTCGCAAACAAGAGTTTTTATCATCCCTTTCTCCTTCGGTTTAACTGATCGACTGAATTTTTCTGTGCCTCTAGAATTAAGACAACCTTCTCCAGTACCATAGGATAATCATAATTTGTCTCATTGAGGAGAAACCCCATGATTGAACCTTTACTCTTAGGTATTGTTTTAGGTCTTATTCCCATTACTTTAGCTGGTTTATTCGTTGCTGCCTATTTACAATACAAACGTGGTAATCAACTTAACTTAGATTAATTAACTTATAGTCTAGTTAACTTAGAAAACCTCATCATTGAATTAAATGGTGGGGTTTTCTGCAAAAATTGATGCTAAACTCAAATTAACCCATTATTAAGCTTAAATTGTGCGGAGTAAAATAGGAGCAATGGTGAGCATAGAAGTTAAGATGATCTAAAGAATAATGCTATACTAACAAAACTATTTAATGATAATTTATTAAACAATTATCTCTACATTATTTCTACTTTTTCTATCCTCAAAACGTGACTACTCAAACCCCTTCCCTTGCTAACCAACCAGAGACTTCACCCAACAACAGCCTTGATAAAAGTCTCAATCGCCAAATGATTGTTATCCTTGATTTTGGTTCTCAATATTCAGAATTAATTGCCCGTCGCATTCGAGAAACCCAAGTCTACTCTGAAGTTCTCTCCTATCGCACAACAGCCCAAAAATTACGTCAACTTAACCCCAAAGGAATCATCTTATCAGGGGGTCCTAACTCAGTTTACGATGCTCATGCCCCTCAATGCGATCCCGATATTTGGCAACTAGGTATTCCCGTCTTAGGGGTTTGCTACGGAATGCAGTTAATGGTTAAACAACTGGGGGGACAAGTAGAAAAAGCCACCAGGGGAGAATATGGAAAAGCGTCCCTTCGTATCGATGATCCCACAGACTTATTGACTAATGTGGAAGATGGTTCAACCATGTGGATGAGTCATGGAGACTCTTGTACTCGTCTCCCAGAAGGCTTCTCCATTTTAGCCCATACAGAAAATACTTTATGTGCTGCCATTGCTAATCACCAGGAGAAACTCTTTGGGGTACAATTTCATCCTGAAGTGGTTCACTCGGTCTATGGGATTGCTCTGATTCGTAACTTTGTTTATCATATCTGTGAATGTGAACCCACCTGGACAACAGAAGCCTTTGTAGACGAAACCATCCGCGAGATTCGGGCTAAAGTCGGAGAGAAACGGGTCTTACTTGCCCTATCCGGTGGGGTAGACTCCTCAACCTTGGCCTTCTTGTTACATCAAGCCATTGGGGATAAGTTAACCTGTATGTTTATCGATCAGGGGTTTATGCGGAAAGGGGAACCAGAACGCCTTGTGGAAATCTTTGATCAACAGTTTCATATTGCTGTAGAGTACGTTAATGCCCGCGATCGCTTTTTAAAACAACTCGAAGGTGTGACCGATCCAGAAAAAAAACGTCGTCTTATCGGTCATGAATTT
This sequence comes from Crocosphaera sp., assembly GCA_030064955.1. Lineage (GTDB taxonomy): Bacteria > Cyanobacteriota > Cyanobacteriia > Cyanobacteriales > Microcystaceae > Crocosphaera. The sequence continues at coordinate 3,115 of JASJDW010000204.1, read as the reverse complement.
ATTAAAGTCTTTGAAGAAGAGTCCAAACGTCTTGGCCCGTTTGATTATTTAGCCCAAGGAACCCTCTATCCCGATGTGATCGAGTCTGCTGATACCAATGTAGATCCCAAAACAGGGGAACGGGTTGCTGTTAAAATTAAAAGTCACCACAATGTAGGAGGACTTCCCAAAGATCTCCGCTTCAAGTTAGTCGAACCCCTACGGAAGCTATTTAAAGACGAAGTTCGTAAAGTTGGGCGATCGATTGGTTTACCAGAAGAAATTGTACGTCGTCATCCTTTTCCCGGTCCAGGGTTAGCTATTCGCATCATTGGAGAAGTGACTTCTGAACGCCTTAACATCTTACGAGACGCTGATTTTGTCGTACGGGATGAAATTAGTAAACAAGGAATGTATCATGATTTTTGGCAAGCGTTTGCCGTTCTTCTACCCATTCGTAGCGTTGGTGTTATGGGAGATCAACGTACTTATGCCCATCCCATTGTCTTACGTTTAATCACCAGTGAAGATGGCATGACCGCAGACTGGGCAAAAGTCCCTTATGACCTGTTAGAAATAATGTCTAACCGCATCGTCAACGAGGTCAAAGGGGTTAACCGTGTAGTCTATGATATCACCTCTAAACCCCCAGGAACCATTGAATGGGAATAGTCAATTTTCCTGATGCTTGCTAGTCCATGAGTTCAGGATCTGATGGGGTGACAAAGAGGTTAAAGTGAAGACAGGGTGTGGGGTGTGGGGTGTAGGGTGTAGGGTTTAGAGTTTATTCTTTAAAGAACATCACTTACCCGAAGGTAGGATGCGAGTTGCTGGAAAATGATCGGGTTATCTTCTACTTTTTCCCCACCCCCTACACCCGATCACCCCGTGATCTAGCTAATTTTAAACAAGGTACAAGATTTGAGTTAAAGTCTATCTTAAATATTCCGTAATCCCATTAGCGATCGCCTCCGCCATTTTTTTACGATAACTGGCACTACTTAAATTACGATTATCTACGCTTCCGGTCACAAATCCGACTTCTACCAAGGCCGCCGGCATGGAGGTTTTTCTTAACACATAAAACCTTGCTTTTTTCACGCCACGATTCCTAGATATACTCACCCCTCGCACAATATTACGATGAATGGACAAAGCAAGACGATAACCAGACGAAAAATAAAAAGTTTCCATGCCATTGACATTGGATTTATTTCCCCCCACCGCATTAGCATGGATGCTAACAAACACATTGGCGTTACTATTTTCAGCCCGTTGAACTCGTCCCCTCAAGGATACAAACGAGTCCCCTGAACGGGTCATAACCACGTTAAAACCCCGTTGTTTTAAAATTCTGGCAACTTCAGCAGAAATATCTAAAACCACCCGTTTTTCCTGTAATCCTCTCAACCCGATCGCCCCAGGATCTCGCCCTCCGTGGCCCGGATCGATCACCACGGTATAACGACCTCCTCCTCGATACACAGGACTACCAGGTTTGGGTAAGGGGACGATAATAGCAACGGGTTCTTCTTCTGCGGGTAAAGAATAGACAGAGTGGGGTTGAAAGTCCGATAACTGCACATACCAACGGTTGTTCGCTAAACTTCGCACTTTAACTTCCCAAGGACGCATAGAGTATTGTTGCCCCAATTCCACTACAATACGAGTGGTATAGGGATTAAACTGGCCAACTCTAACCGCTTTGACGTAACCACTAATCTTATCTTGGGACGTGCTTGGTTTGCCTAAATTAACTCCAGGTAAGTCAATAATGAGACGGGTAGGGTTAGCAATCATGGAAGCTTTGGGTCGAACCCCTTCTTCTGTGACGATTTCTACGCGATTTTGTTGAACATCAAAGTCCCAATATTCGAGATCATTGGCCTCAACCGTAAGTCCTACCATTTGAGAAGCAAGCAGTCCCCCTAAAAGGCTTTTTAGTAGCTTCATGTTTCTATCCTCACCCCACTTTATTTTTGGTTGGCCACTTTAATTAGATGATTCTGTCGTGACATGATGATTTTAGCAGGTTAAAGTTAGAATTTTCTTCTTGTCAATAGGGGACAGGGAACAGTGAAATCTAAAAAATGGGATCAATATGATTAAAGATGTAAATCTTAACACTTATGCAAGTTCTGATGTGGTTGACTATTATCAATATTTGCAACAATTACAACCAGCAGAAGAAACCCTTATTAAACTTCTCAAAAATCAATTACCAACGATGAAAATGCTTGACTTAGGGGTCGGTGGAGGACGAACTACACAACATTTTTTTCCTTTAGTGAAAGAGTATATTGGGGTTGATTATTCTGCTGGGATGATTGAAGCTTGTCAACAAAGATTTACTCAGCTATATCCATCTATAAAATTAATGGTAGGAGATGCTAGAAATTTAAGTCAATTTGAAGATAATTCTTTTGATTTTATTTTATTTAGTTTCAATGGCATTGATTATATTTCTCATGAAGATAGATTGAAAACCTTACAAGAAATGAGTCGAATAGGGAAATCGGGGGGGTACTTATTTTTTTCTAGTCATAATCTTGAAGCAATAGAAAAACAATTTAACTGGCAACATCATCTCAGTTTAAATCCCTTTAAAACTTATGTCGATTTGATCATGTTTACTTTTTTGCGTGGGTTCAATCCTTCTATTAGTTATCACACAATTCAAGAAAAGAATTATGCTATTCTGAGAGATGAATCCCATAATTTTCGCCTACGAACTTATTATATTCGTGCTTCAGAACAAATTAAACAACTAGAACCCTTATTTAAAGATATTAAAGTCTATTCTTGGAAAACTGGCCTAGAACTGACCACAAACGATGATAGGGTTAGATGTGGAGATATGTGGCTTTATTATCTCTGTCGTCTCAAATGATAACTAAATATACAAGACTATTGAAAATTATTATAAATGTATAAAATTACAGCATCTTTCTAAATTACCGTGTTAGTAATAAAAATACTCCTTTGAAATTGTATAGGAAGTTACTAATATGGCTCTTCAACTCGGTGACACCGTACCTGATTTTACTCAAGATACCAGCGCGGGAAACATCTCTTTCCATGAATGGGCTGGAGATAGTTGGGTTGTTCTTTTTTCTCACCCTGCTGATTATACACC
>JASJDW010000203.1 GCA_030064955.1 Crocosphaera sp. | reverse complement strand
ATATCTAAATTAAATATCTCTGCTTCTAGTTTAGCTGAGTCAGCATTAGCAATGTCAAGCTGAACAAACCTACCCTTTAGACCCAGAAATGGGCAAAAAATTACGGAATTTATCTGATTTAAGGGATGAAAAATTAGAAAGGGTTACTAACATGGTAAATTAGATGTGGCTCTTCAGAGACTAAAAGCTTTGAGGGTTAGCCATTGAACCCGATCTTACAATTACAGGCAGAGATTCTTATTACTTTTCTAAGAATTGAAAGCTATAAAAAACTTAAAACTCGATCAATGTACCAAAACTAAACTGGACTAGCTATTTATTCCTTCTTATCTATAATTAGTTGAATGTTAATCAAGTAAAACTTGTTCAAATGACTACTATCTTTCCAAAAATTTTAATAATTGCTGAACACGCTTCCTTAAAATTTGGGGGAGAAGCAGCTTTACCCTTGCATTATTTTAGAGTCTTACGGAAACGGGGAATTGAAACGTGGCTGATTGTTCATGAAAGAACCAAAAATGAACTTGAGAATTATTTCCCAGAAGATAATGATCGTATTTACTTTATCAAAGATACTTTTTGGCATATTTTTGTCTGGCGTTTAAGTCAATTATTGCCTGAACGCTTATCTTATTTTACTTTCGGATTTATTATTAGATTAGTCACTCAACTGAGTCAACGACAACTTGCTTTACAGCTTATTAAACAAAAACAAATTGATATTGTTCATCAACCTATTCCTGTCTCAATAAAAGCTCCCTCATGTCTATATGATCTTGGTGTTCCTGTTATCATTGGCCCCATGAATGGAGGAATGAATTATCCTTCTGCTTTTGAGTACATGGAAAAAAAATGGGTTAGTAAAACTATCAATATTGGGAGAAATTTTTCAAACTTAATGAATACCTTAATTCCAGGTAAATTAAAAGCCACCACTTTATTAGTGGCTAACTCACGGACAAGAGAAGCATTACCCACTATTTTGAAGGATAAACATATCATTGAATTAGTTGAAAATGGAGTAGATTTATCCATTTGGCAAAACTTAGTAGAAAAAGACGATAATCAATCAGTTAGACCAATAACGAAATTTGTTTACATGGGGAGACTAGTTGATTGGAAAGGTCTCGATCTCTTATTATTGGCAGCGCAAAAAGTGATTGATGAAATACCAATTCAGTTAGATATTATTGGAGATGGTAATGAAAAAGAGAAATTAGAGAAACTTGCTCAAAGTTTAGGGTTAACATCTGATCAAGAATCTTCAAAGATATCTAAAGTTCAATTTTTAGGTTGGCTTTCTCAATCAGACTGTGCCAAACAATTACAAGCAGCAGATGTTTTAATTCTTCCCAGTCTTTATGAATGTGGCGGTGCAGTTGTCTTGGAAGCAATGGCCATGGGAATTCCTGTGATTGCAACCAATTGGGGAGGCCCAGCAGATTATCTAGACGAATCCTGTGGTATTTTAGTAGAACCAAGTTCACGGGATGCTTTTATTGAAGGATTGGCATCAGCTATGGTTAAAATGGCTAGTAATCCCGAACTTCGCCGAAAGATGGGGGACTCTGGTTCTAGAAAAGTCCAGGAAGAATTTGATTGGGAAAAAAAAGTCGATCTGATGTTGCAAATTTATCAAGATAGCATAGCAAGATATTTTAAGGAAAAAACTCTGGACAAAGTTGAAAGATGATCCTATCTACTGCATCAAATGAGACGACCCCTTTGATTTTACAACTGTCACCTGCGATCGCTATGACAGACGAACAATTCTTCGCTTTGTGCCAATTAAATCGGGATTATCGCCTTGAGCGCAACGCCAAAGGAGAATTAGTTATAATGCCCCCAACAGGTTCAGAAACGGGAAATCGAAATGCGAAACTAACACAACAATTAGGTAATTGGACTGATGATGATGGCACGGGAATTAATTTTGATTCCTCTACAGGGTTTAAACTACCTAACGGGGCAAATCGTTCTCCTGATGCAGCTTGGATGACGTTAGGAAAATGGAATTCCCTAACAGAAGACCAGAAAATTAAATTTGCGCCTATTTGTCCTGATTTTGTTGTGGAAATACGCTCCCCTAGCGATCAACTGCAATCCCTTCAAGATAAACTGCAAGAATATATTGATAACGGAGTAAAATTAGGCTGGTTAATCGATCGCAAACATCGTCGAGTCTATATTTATCGTCCCCAAACAGCAGTAGAATATTTAGAGAATCCAACAACTGTGAGTGGTGATCCTGTTTTGTCAGGTTTTCAGTTGCAAATGAATACAATTTGGTAATTCAATTATTAGCTTATGTCATTATCTGAAGAAAAAAAAAGTATCTTGATCACCGGTGGGGCCGGATTTATTGGCTCTAATTTTGTTCATCATTGGTCTAACAATTATCCTGATGATAACGTTATTGTCTTAGATGCGTTAACCTATGCTGGAAATCGTCAAAATTTAGCTGGTTTAGAAGAGAAAAAAAACTTTAAATTCATTAAGGGGGACATCTGCGATCGCTCCTTAATTGAGCAACTTTTAAAAGAAGAAAAGATTACTACAGTAGCCCATTTTGCTGCTGAATCTCATGTAGATCGTTCGATCCTGGGTCCGGATGCTTTTATTCAAACCAATGTCATTGGAACGTTTACCTTATTAGAAAGTTTTCGTCATTATTGGAATGAGCAAGGAAAGGCAGAAAATTATCGTTTTCTTCACGTCTCCACTGATGAAGTTTATGGTAGTTTAGAAGCAGATGCTCCAGCATTTACAGAAACAACCCCCTATGCACCCAATAGCCCTTATTCTGCCTCAAAAGCAGGGAGTGATCACCTAGCTAGGGCTTATTTTCATACCTATAATGTACCAACAATTATCACTAACTGTTCTAATAATTATGGACCGTTTCACTTTCCTGAAAAATTAATCCCCTTGATGTGTATTAATATTTTATTGGGCAAACCTTTGCCTGTTTATGGAGACGGACAAAATATTAGAGATTGGTTGTATGTAGGGGATCATTGTTCGGCATTAGAAACAGTAATTAATCAAGGAAAACCAGGGGAAACTTATAATATTGGGGGAAATAATGAAGTGAAAAATATTGACTTAGTAACCATGTTATGTAACTTAATGGATGAGTTAGCCTCAGAGTTACCCGTTAAACCTTCAAAAGAATTAATTACTTTTGTTAAAGATCGTCCTGGTCACGATCGTCGTTACGCTATTGATGCAACAAAAATCAAAACAGAATTAGGTTGGACTCCTCAAGAAACTGTAGAAAATGGGTTAAGAAAAACCATTCAGTGGTATCTCAATAATCAAGATTGGTGGCAACCTTTACTATCAAAAGAATATCAAGATTATTATCAGAAAGTGTACGGTAAATAGACAGAAAAATGATTATTGGGACTTAATGAAATTTTATTAAAATCTATTGATTTTTCTTGTCCCATTTCTCTGATTTATAAGAGATTGATGATTACGTTATCATAATTGGAAACCAAACTATTGAGAAATAGGAGTTAATTATATTCTAAAATGGTAGTGTGAGCATACTTCGACAAACTCAGCAAAAGTCTTGCTCACTTATAGCATTTAAAACTTTAGCATATTGAACAATCGCCAGACATTTTTGATAAATGGTTTTATTATCTGTTAGTTCAGTTATTGCTTTTAACATAATAGTAACAATCCCAGATATTACCATTATGTTTTTCATAAAATTAAAATTTTCTGTATTCTCTGGTTGATACTGATAAACCGTAAATATAGTTAAACCTAATGCAAAAAAAGGAATTAAATTGTTGATAATTTGTTCACCAATTTTTCTATTTTCTATTAATAGTTTTAATCTATTTTCTGCATATTCCAATGCCAATTTATCAAATAGGCTCAACTTATGACAAAATTCTAATTCATGAATTCCTTTTTGACAAGTATTTCTAAGTGAGTTTTTTGAATAATTTTTGGATTTTCTAATATCTTCTACTAAAAATCTAATAATAATAATAGTTAGGGAAGCTATAATAGACAAAAACACTTTAGATAGTAGAATAAAACTATTTATATTATTTATAAAAAAATCATAACGAGCTATTAAAATAATGGAATAACCAAAAAACATACTATATATTGACAAAAAAGTTAGAGAATATTTATCTAATAAAGGGTTTTTTGAATTACTTTTTTTGCTATTTTCATAGTATTCTATAATTTCATATAGAATTACAAATATTTCTTTATAATGTTTTTCTAAATTATTCCATTTATTAGAATTGTTATTCATAGCTATTATTGACTAATAATATAAGTTTTTATTAATTATATCTATTTGTGGAAGAATAAATAAAAAATTATGGAAAAATTTAATACTTTTCAAGCGATCGCCTATTAACTAAATCATTACATCAATGAACGCGGAAAAAAGACAGCAGGAGACACATTAAAAAACTCAGCTAACTCTTGAATATGTCTAGTGGTTAACTGTCTTTTCTCATTGAGTACATCAGAAATAATAGATTCTGTTTTGAAAATAGAAACTAAGTCTTTTTGTTTTAAGTTTCTTTCCTCTAATAAAACCTTTAATAACTCAACTCCATAAATATCAGGAACTATATCTAGGTCTTTTTCATACTCATAAATAAGCATTCCTAAAACATATAAATAGTCTGATTCTTCTTCTGTTAATTGGGGTTTATCTAATAATTGATTGACTATTTCTTGTATTGCTTCTAAATTTTCCTCTGATTTGATTGGACGAGGAGGAAACTGTTTTATAAGTTCAAGATATTGCTCGTGGGTGTACATAGTTACGATTAAGATTAAAGATTAAAATTTATAGATAACTAGAGAAAGTAAGGGTAAATAAATAAGTTTAAGTTATTTTATTTTTTATACCAGTCATCTTTTTTCCATTTGTTTTTATCATACTCAGCATGGGTCAAAATCTCTCGAATAAATACTTTACTTTTTTGAAAATCGATATAAGTGATTAATCTATAATTATTGCCTGAAATATTAAAAATAATAAAATTACCAACTATATCAGCAGAAGGAAATATTTTACGAATATCATTAATATTTTGCCATTTATGATTATTGGCTAACTTATACCACTGACGTAATCCTACTTTAGATTGTGGGTGAATTGTCCAAAATTTTCTTAAGGTGGACTGTGAAATAATATGCATCTTTTTGTGACTCTATATATTTTATTAATGTTTTTCATAAGTTTACTTTCTCTAGTTAGTTATATTTAGTTTATATATGCGGTGATCTTAGCATTTTGCGAACTTTTTTGTCAACGAGTTATAAAATTACCTTAAAAACTTGATAAATAAACCCTATATAGTCTCTATAATTAAAAAATATATAGAAATTATTTTTTTCCAAATATTAAATAGTTATCGTGGACAACTCCAACCAACCCGACAACAACCCCCAAACTCCTCACCCTGGCAAAAAAATGGGCGGTGGTTTACCATTAATAGAAGACTGGGCTAACTATACCCTTTCTGCTAATGGAGTGCAACTCTGGAAAACCCTATTTCACAAAAGTGCTTGTTTATCTTGTGCGTGGGGAACCAGTGGCCAAAAAGGGGGGTTTACCAATGAAGTCGGAGAAACGCGACAGCGGTGTGTCAAAAGTATCGAAGCAATATCATCAGAGTTACAACCAGGAATACAACCCCATTTTTTTGAACAATATTCTCTTACAGACTTACAACAATTAACCTCTCAACAAGCAGATAGACTCGGCCGTTTAACCTTTCCTGTTATTCTACGCAAGGGTGACACCCATTATCAACGTATTAGTTGGGATGAAGTTTATAACCTAGTTGCAACAGCATTTAAGAAACCATCTGATCGCATTGCTTCCTATAGTTCCGGACGTTCATCTAACGAAGCAGCTTATCTTCTACAATTAATGATGCGATCGCTTGGCTCTAATAACTTAGCAGATTGTTCTGATTTGTGCCATCGTGCCTCAGCAGTGGGGTTAAAAACCGTGTTTGGTACAGGAACCTCTTTAGTTAGTTTAGAAAGCTTAAAAGCTTCTGACTGCGTGGTTTTGGTGGGTTCTAATGCACCCGCAAACCATCCTCGGTTGATGAATGAGTTGATTAAAATACGCGATCGCGGGGGAAAAGTTATCGTTATCAACCCCGTCGAAGAAATAGGGTTAAAAAAGTTCGCTTCTCCTGCATTTCCTATCAAGTCTCTCATCCCTGGAACCAATATTGCATCCTTATTCTTAAAACCTCATCCGGGTAGCGATCTTGCTATCTTTGTAGGAATACAAAAATCTTTGATAGAAAGAGGGTTAATTAAACAAAATTTCTTGGAAAATTATACGGAAAATTGGCAGAAAATTGTACAACAGTCTCAAGCAACTTCTTGGGAAACCATAACAGAGACTTGTGGTGTTTCCAAAGAAGATATCAAAACTGCTGCAACTCTCATCAGTGAAGCAAAGGGTGTTGTTTTTGCTTGGGCCATGGGTGTGACGCAACAGTTACAGGGTGTAGAAACAATTTTTAGTATAGCTAATACCGCTTTAATGACTGCAAATGTGGGAAAATTAGGTGCAGGATTAATGCCTATTCGTGGCCATTCTAATGTACAAGGTTTCGGATCGATGGGAGTTACCAACAACTTGCGACAAGAGATCCAAGACGCATTAGAACGGTTATTAGGGCGATCGCTTAATCGTACACCAGGATATGACGCGCGATCGCTGATGGATGCAGCAGATAACAACAAGATAGACACTTTGTTATGTTTAGGGGGGAATTTTTATGCAGCTAACCCTGACTTAACCCAAGCAAAACGCGCATTAAATAACATCGAAACGGTTATTTATCTCTCTACGAAACCCAACTTAGGTCATTTTCACGGCCTCGCAGCAGAAAACACCCTCATTCTCCCCGTATATGCAAGGTTTGAAAACCCCCATAAAACAACGGTTGAGTCAGGAAATAATTTTGTTAGGTTGAATGATGAAGGGAAAACCCACTTAAAAGATGCCGATCTTGTCTCCGAAGTGGATTTGATCACAGAATTAGCCCATCGTCTCTTGGGAGATAGTCCCGTAAACTGGCGCAAGTTACAAGACACTCGTTATGTGAGAAAACTTATTGCTGAAACCATTCCAGGTTACGAAAAGATTGCACATATCGACGAAACAAAAGAAGAATTTACGATTTCAGGACGCATTTTTACTGAACCAATGTTTCCTACAGCGTCAGGAAAAGCGATGATGCAGGAAACCCCTTTACCTACCATTACCTTACCCCAACCAGAAGATTTTGGCGTATCTCGTCCCTTTTCTGGGGTAGTGGTTGCTTTAATTACCGGACGCAGTTACCGTCAACATAATACAATCGTTTATCGTAACGATGATCCTTATCGGGGTATGCCTCACCGTCATTGTATCTTAATGCACCCTGATGATGTAGCAAAAGCAGGATTACATAATCATCAACGGGTAACAGTGCAAGGAGATGGAGGAAAATTAGACAATATTGAAATTATTTGTGGTGCCATTAAACAAGGTGCAGCTTTGATGTTTTATCCTGAAGCTAATATTTTGATGAAAGCACATCTTGATAAGCGATCGCAAACTCCTGCTTATAAACGCGTTCCTGTCTTGGTTTCCGCTGTTTGATGATTAGTACAACAAGCAAAAATTTTAGGGTTGACAAACAGGGTGTACTTGTTTTGTGTGAGTGAATTAGCTAAATATAACGTTGTGAGAGTGTGTGATCACTGATCAGAATTGTGTACATTTGACGAAAAATTTATTAAAAAATCTCAAAACTTATCTAACAGTGTTGTTAAAAAACCGAATTAGATTACTTTTGATAATGAAATCGACAAGAAATAATAACCAATTCTTCTTCTGATATTTCATAAACCAAACGATGTTCAGAATTAATACGTCTTGACCAATACCCTGACAAATTTGCTTTAAGAGGTTCAGGTTTACCAATTCCGTCAAAGGGATTTCTCATAACGTCTTTAATCAGTAAATTAACCCTTTTTAACAACTTTTTTTCATGTTCTTGTAACGAAAGATAATCTTACCAAGCTGCTTCTGTAAAAGTAATTCTCATTAATCAATCAATTCTCGAACCGATTTTTTTCCTGATTTAGCTTGTTTAATTGACTCCATTAAATGTTCTGCATTGGCAGGATTTGATAATAAATAAAAAGTTTCTTTCCAAGCGTTAAATTCCTCTAAAGACATTAAAACAGCTTGTTTACCTTGATTATTAGAAACAATAGTTGGTTCTACATCAATAATAACTCTATCAATTAATTCATCTAATTGTTCTTTAGCTTGGTTGGTGGTAATTGTTTTCATGTTTGTTGTATTCAAGTTTGAGCCTTTTAGCTTAAAGATAACATAGCTGTTATGTAGATAATCATAACATTAGCATCACTTGTCTTCGTAACCCACCAAAACCATTATTAATAATGGCTTTAATTTTAAATAAGTTTTATGGTGTTGGTGTTGTGTTTAACCGTTGTGGGTTTAACAGTCTTAAACCTCTACGAGTCATCACATTTATGTGTTGTAGAGGCATAATATTATTATGCCCATCATTATACCTAGTGGCTGAATTATAATAAGATTAGCCGTAAAATGATAAAAAATTTCGCAAGTATATCCTACAAGAAAATGCGATAGATTATATCGAGTGGTATATTGCCCTTTCAGAATCCGTTACAGTTAAAGAGTCTGTCATCGCTTGCCGTGATCCAAAAGACGATAAATTTCTTTCCCTCGCTGTCGCTGGAAAGGCTGATTGCATTATCGTCGGAGATAGTGATTTGTTAGAGATCATCGCCTACGAGGGGATTCCGATTTATCCCGCTACCGATTTTCTCAAGCTTTTTTGCGAATAACTGTAATGCTGTCCGCAGTTTGTAGGGTAGGTTGGATGGGGATAACTTATGAAACTAACGAATTAGTTTTCAATATTAACTATTAAATCAATTAAAATCATGATATCTTCCCTTAAACAAAATTATTACACATCCGAAGAATATTTAAGCCAAGAAGAAACCTCACTGATCAAACATGAATATATTGATGGAGAAATCATTGAAATGACGGGAGGGACACCTAACCATAATGAAATCTGCCTTAATTTAGCTACTACTTTAAAACTAAAACTTCGAGGTCAAAATGCTAAAATTTATATGACAGATTTACGTCTATGGATTCCTGCTTATCAAGTTTATACTTACCCTGATATAATGGTGATAAAAGGTCAACCTATTTTAGTAGCAGATCGACAAGATACTATTACTAATCCTACTTTAATTATTGAAGTTTTATCTAAAAGCACTAAAAATTATGACCAAGGAGATAAATTTGATTATTATTGTTCTTTAGCAACCTTTCAAGAATACATTTTAGTTGATCAATATCAATATCAAATTAAGCATTACACTAAACAAACTGATCAACAATGGTTGATTACAACTTATAATTCCCAAGATGATAGCTTTAGATTAATTTCATTGAATTGTCAAATCAACTTTAGTGAAATTTATGAAGGTATAACTTTTGATGTTATTTAACATTATTATCTAATGAGGTACACTTAATATTCAACTCCTGAACTCCCGAACTCCTGAACTCCCGAACTCCCGAACTCCCGAACTCCCGAACTCCTGAACTCCCGAACTCCCGAACTCCCGAACTCCTGAACTCCCGAACTCCTGAACTCCCGAACTCCTGAACTCCCGAACTCCTAAAACTAGAAGCGTTTGTACCGTTCGGAGTCGCGCTCAGGGCGAAGCCTTACAAGTATGAGAACTGATATGTTTTATTCCTATGGGATAGTATTTGTCAATCCTTTTTATTATTCTTATTGAATCGCTTGTTTAAGACTTTGACAAAATTCTTCAACAGCTTTTAAGCCTTCTTCGGGGGTTCCTTGTGCCAAACGTTTAACAAAAGCACTACCAACAATTACCGCGTCAGATCCCCAATTTTTGACTTGTAAAGCCTGTTCAGGTTCAGAAATGCCAAATCCGACCCCAATAGGCTTATCCGTTGTGCTGCGAAGACTTTTCAGTAAGTCTTCAACTCTAGTCGCTACTTGGGTTCTCATTCCTGTTACTCCTGTAACACTGACGAGATAGATAAACCCTTGAGACTGATGAGCGATCGCTTTAATCCGTTCCATTGGACTTGTTGGTGCAACTAGTAAAGTCACTTCTATACCCATCTCAGCAGCCGGTTTAAGTAACGTTTGGGCTTCTTCGAGGGGTAAGTCAGGAACCACCAACCCTTGCACCCCAGCGGACTTAATTTGTTGCAAGAAAGCGTCAACCCCCCGATAAAAAATCGGGTTATAGTAAGTAAATAAGATAATGGGGGCTTTAATATCTGGTTGAACCTCTTTAACGACAGCTAAGACATCTTCTAGCTTTACCCCTTGACCTAAAGCGCGAGTCGCTGCTGCTTGAATCACCGGACCATCCGCCAAGGGATCAGAGTAAGGAACCCCTAACTCGATTAGATCGGCCCCTGAAGCATCCAGAACCCGTAGTGCTTTCGCTGTAGTGTCTAGATCTGGATCACCTGCAGTGATGAAGGGAATAAGTCCGCATTGTCCGCGATCGCGTAGGGATTGAAAACAATCAGAAACCGATGTCATTAGGGTCAACTCAAGCTAGATTACCATTTTTAAATTTACCTTGAATTGGTGATGATACTGAGATCTTTAAGATTTATCAAATTATAATCTATGATTGATCTGGGGTAGTTTACAACCAAACAGGACAGAAACTATGTATTGTCTGGGATTAATGAGTGGTACTTCGGTGGACAGTATCGATGCTGCATTAGTAAAAATTACAGGAAAAGACCTTGATTTAAACATCGAATTCTTGGCAGGAATTAATCATGATTATCCCAAAAAAGTGAGACAAACAATTTTAGAAGTGGCTGGCGGGAAACTACTATCAATAGAAAAGTTAGCCGAATTAGATGAAGAAATTGCCCTATGTTTTGTTGAAGCAGTGAATCAAATCAAACAAAATTATTCCACCATAGAATTAATTGGTTCTCATGGACAAACGGTCTATCATCGGCCTCCCAGTGAAGAGAGATTAGGTTATACCTTACAATTAGGTCGAGGAGAAATCATTGCCAATTTAACAAAAATCCCCACTGTTAATAACTTTAGAGTCCCTGATATAGCTGTCGGAGGGCAAGGTGCGCCTTTAGTGTCTAAAATTGATGCTTATTTATTAAGCGATCCTCAGAATTATCGTTGTGTTCAGAACATTGGGGGTATTGGTAACGTGACTTATGTCCCTCCCAAACAGGAAAAAAATAGGGAAAGTCAAATTATGGGTTGGGATACCGGCCCTGGTAATATCTTAATTGATTTAGCAGTGCAGAAATTAACCAACGGAGAAAAAACCTATGATAAAAATGGAGAATGGGCAGCACAAGGCAACCCTAATGTAGACTTAATTGAACAATGGTTAAAACAAGACTTTTTTCAACAAAGTCCCCCCAAATCAACAGGAAGAGAATTATTTGGAAAAGAATATCTAGAAAAATGTTGGCAAGATGCACAGACTTATGATTTATCAGAAAAGGATTTTTTAGCCACCCTAACAGAGTTAACCGCTGCTTCAATTGCCCATAGTTACCAACAATTTCTCAAACACCCCATTGAGGAAATTTTACTATGTGGTGGAGGGTCTCATAATTTATACTTAAAAGAACGGATACAATCTTATTTTCCTGGGAAAACCATCGTCAAAACCACTGATGAAGTGGGGATGAACAGCGATTTTAAAGAAGCGATCGCTTTTGCCATTTTAGCTTACTGGCGATACGTAAGTAAGCTTCCAGGAAATTTACCTCAAGTAACAGGGGCTAAACAAAAAAGGTTACTGGGGGATATTCATCATCCCCTTTCAAGATCATTCGGTTCATCTAACCAGGAAACCAACAATTAAAAAATATAAAGACCTGTTAGTTTTCTGTAAAATCAGGGAAATCTAAAGTAGAGAAACCTAAGAGTGATAGGAGTCAGAGTGTTTAAAGGGAAGTAGAACCATTGCTCAGATGATGAGTCAGTGGGTAAGTTATCTTTTCCCTAATTTTTGACTTGAACTCTACCTTGTCCCACCTAGGATCTCAACTTTGATCACAATCGTTTAAAGAGATTTAAGGAGAGGTATCTTGGCTCATAGCTTTTTAATGGAAGCCGGACGCTGGACAATTGAAGGAAATTGGCTCGAACGCAATGAAATGCCCCTACCCGTCAAGGGAAAAAGTATTGTGGCTTGGAGTAACGATAATTGGTTCACCATGGTCACTAAATTGGTGTTTCCTCGCAGCGATCGCCCTGAAATTGCCTTTCAATATCGAGGCCATCTCAATGGAGAAGAACGGGAATATACCTATGTTCTTCAGCAAAGTGTCCTGGATAAAGTCGAAGGAGAAGGATGGATCGGGCCTGACTCAATTATTCAACGTTATTGGGTATTAGGCGATCGCCAAAGGCGCAGTGGCTTTGAAACCTTTTACCGTGTTAATAATAATACCTATCATTTTTCCGGGGGGCTGCTGAGTGGCCATTACCTCACCAGCACAATGGAAGCTATATTTGAACGTCAATTATGATTGTTATTTTCTATTTTCAAACAGATTGTCCCTAAGCCTTAATTTTTTATTAATATCTCACCATTAATGAACCATTATGAATCCCCCAGTTACCATGAAAGAAACTCATCAACGTCGTTTACTGGCTAACCGCTATCAACTCGTCGATATTGCTGGCAGCGGTGCGATGGGTCAAGTCTATCGTGCTGAAGATAAACTGCTTGGTGGTGTCACCGTCGCGGTTAAATTCCTCTCTCAAGCTCTCCTCAACAGTAAAATGCGCGATCGCTTTGAACGAGAGGCCACGGTTTCTGCGTTATTAGGGGAAAAAAGTAATCACATTGTCCGAGTGCGAGACTATGGAGTAGACGAAAAAGAAATCCCTTTCTATGTCATGGAATTTCTCAAAGGGGAAAGTCTCAACGAGGTGATCAAGTTTCGGCCCTTAGCTCTACCGAGATTTTTAAAGATTGTCCGACAGATTTGTTTTGGTCTCGAATGCGCCCACAAAGGCATTATGTTTGAAGGGGAAATGTGTCCCATTATTCACCGAGATATTAAACCCAGTAACGTCTTGGTGATTCATGATCCGGCTTTGGGAGAGTTGGTTAAAATTCTCGATTTTGGGATTGCGAAACTCATTCAGTCAGGGGAAGCTCAAACCCAGTCCTTTATGGGAACCTTAGCCTATTGTTCCCCAGAACAGATTGAAGGGAAAGAACTCGATAGTCGTTCGGATATCTATAGTCTGGGGGTGATGATGTATGAAATGATCACAGGGGAAATGCCCATTTTCCCAGAAAATTCTTCCTTTGGCGGTTGGTACGAAGCCCATCATTACGCCAAACCCAAACCTATCCCAGCTAAATTCCGTCTCCCTACAGACCTAGAAAGCTTGATTTTACAATGTATGGCGAAGGAACCCGGTGAGCGTCCTCAAACCGCAACGGAAATCTTGCAGAAGTTAGAAGAATTAGAACCGGCTCAACAAGGAGAATTGCAACAAGAAACGATAGTCGCTAATCCTAAACAAACCCTTGATAAGGCCACTAAAGTCACTAAGTCCACTAAGCCCACTTTCAGAAAAACCTTTCCCAAAGGGGATGATATTTGCTTAAAAATGTCTTGGCCTGAGGACAAACCCCAACAAAAAAT
>JASJDW010000202.1 GCA_030064955.1 Crocosphaera sp. | reverse complement strand
ACTATAGCAATTCCCATACTTGTGAGGTACAAAGTTTTCTAGTTTTAGGAGTCAGGAGTCAGGAGTCAGGAGTTGAATTTTAGGTGTATCTCATGAGTTCGGGAAACGTTATATACATTATTCTAATTAAGAAAAACCAATACGGTAGGGTGGGCAAATAAAAAACTTATCTAAAGCTTTCATAATACTTTTAATTATTGCCCACCTGACAAAATTTAATTAATCATCTATTAAGGAATAAAAATAAATAAGAAAATTAAGATAATTCCTATAGTTAATAAAATTCTTGTTGTTTTATTACTTTTTGCTAGGATTTCTGAGTAAGATAATTCATGATTTTGGATAAGAACAAAAGAATGAGGACTAAAAATAAAAGGGAAAAAACGACTTAAAAGTAAACGTAAAAGAAAGTTAACATTCCATAATTTTTTCTGTAAAGGATCTTGATTATATTGCCAAGGGTAACTAATTTGAACTAAACGAATTAATGCTTCAATATCTTCTTGTCGTCGTTGTTGATAAATTGGAAGTGCCTGAGAAAGATTATCTTGCGTTTCTGTT
The DNA here is from genome assembly GCA_030064955.1 of Crocosphaera sp. Classification (GTDB taxonomy): domain Bacteria; phylum Cyanobacteriota; class Cyanobacteriia; order Cyanobacteriales; family Microcystaceae; genus Crocosphaera. The sequence goes on along the minus strand of JASJDW010000202.1, from coordinate 13,244 downwards.
AATATTTCTTGAAAAATATAAACATCTTCTAAAGCGGAATTCACCCCTTGTCCAATATCAGGAGGAAAACAATGTACAGCATCTCCTAATAAGATAACAGCCGTTCCCTCATTCTTATCAGGTTCTCCCCAGATTTTATAAAGTCCTGAACAAAATTGAGGAATGGGGAATGTTCCTCCGTTACTGAAGGTAAATCTTGCTATTTCTTCATGAGAAATAATCTTTTTTATAGGAAGTTGTGGGAAAGCTTGTATTAAAAACTGTTCTACTTGTTTTGGTGTTTTTAATTGCCAAATGTGATGATCAGGATAAGCAATAATATTAGCAGTTCTAGGTTTATTTGGATCTTTAAAGGGTAATAAGCCTAAAGAAATTGCCTGTTTTTTACCTTTAAAAGAAGAACGAATAGCATAGGCCATTGTTGATTGACTGATGTCGTTTTCTTCTTGCGATAAAGGGAATTGAGGAGGTAAAGTAAGCACTTTATACTTTAGTGAAGAACTAGGAGAAGGAAACTTTTGCATGGCAAATGGGTAAGATTGACTTTCAGTTTCATGAAGAGTTTTACGGACAATAGAATTGAAACCGTCACTACCTATCAATAAAGTTGGTGTAAAAGTGAATTGTTGATGATCTTGATCTTGTGCAATAACTTTTAACTGTTCTTTAAAAACTTTAATTTCAAGGCAGTCAGTGTTAAATAAAACCTTAATAGTATCTTGCCAATACTGTTTAATTTCTTGATAAAATAATTGAACAAAAGAATATCGAGGCAGCCAATATGCTGTTTTTCGTTCAGGATCAATAATAGGTAGTTTTGTCGTTTTTCGGGTTCCGTCTGGTTTAATTAGTGTTAAGTAAAAGTCTGTGCTGGCAACACTTAAATCAGCTAGTTTATCGGTAATATTCAATAGATCTGTTGATTTTTGACCTCGACCATCAATTTGATAGTTGAAAGATTTGTCAGGTTCATAATAGTCAGCGGTGGGTCTTTTTTCAACAACAGTAATCTCTTTCCAGCCTCTTTTTGCTAACATTAAGGCAGTCCCTAATCCCGTAGGTCCGCCTCCGATAATGACCACATTTTTTTTGTTAAAATCGCTCATAATACATAGTATTAATTGATCGAAACATAGCTAAATATAACATAAGCTGTTATTTTGTGTTACTATTAATTATAGTAAGCTATAATGGGTATATAGACTGTCTAAAAAATAAAATAATAATTACCTGCTTGAATTATTTATGTTGATAAATTAAATTATGACTAACGATCAAAAAAAGTCTTCAGATATGATTAGACTTGGCCAATTTATGAAATGGCAAAACCTTGTACAAAGTGGTGGTGAAGCAAAAATAAGAATTCAAGCGGGAGAAGTGATGGTTAATGGTTGTGTAGAGACACGACGGGGACGACAATTAGTTACTGGAGATAAAGTCACGTTTAATGGCAAACATTATGAAGTCGACTTATAGTGTTTCCTGAACTCATAAGGTACACCTAATATTCAACTTCTGCTGCGTAGCACAGGCGAAGCCTGCCCTTCTGAACTTCCGAACTCCTAAAACCAGAAGAGTTTGTCCCTCACAAGTATGGGAACTGCTATATAAATTTCGGTTCTTAACTATCTGTTTGTTTAATTGTCCCGTTAAAAGAGAAAATTTAAGTTTCTTGAGTTACAGTAGTCATAGAAGATTTATTCCTTGTAGATAATAAAGTCAACCATTGAGTGGTTAACAGTCGAGGAACTAATAAACAAAATAGACTATTTAACAATAACATCACCCACAATTGTAGATCGCTCATGTCCATAAATAAAATCCTATTACGTTCTTAACTTTTCTACCTGTCCAATTATGCCCGACATTTTCAAAAAGAGAAATAGGTTTAACGTTTAAATTTCTTGTTAAATACATAAGTTTTTCTGACGTTACAAAATATTAAGCATCTATTCCTCTTGAATTCAATAAAACTTTACGTTTTTTCCTAGCAACTTCTTGTAAGTTAATGATGCGATCGGTTTCGTCAACAATTTCCCCTGTTAATACTTCTAAAACATCCTCTAACGTTACCACTCCTGCAACTCCACCATATTCATCTAAAACCACCATTAGATGTTCACGAGTATCTTGAAAGGTCTTAAGTAATTTATCCGCTTTAATGGTTTCAGGAACATAATGAACTTGACGAACTAACTGATTAATTTTCTGATTTCCTTGACCTCTAATAATTGCTGCAAGTAATTCATCTTTGAGAGAATATCCAATTACTTTATCGATGGATTCTTCAATCACTAAAATACGAGTATGTTCAGAAGCAATAATTTCTTCTTGAGACTCAATTAATGTAGAATTGCCTTCTAAAAAAGTAACAATAACCCTAGGAGTCATCAACTCTGCTGCTGTTAAATCATTGAGTTGAAAAACCCGTTGAATCATCTCTGCTTCGTCATCTTCGATTACCCCCTCTTTATAACCGATCATAGTTAAAAAACGAATTTCTGCTTCATTGGTTGTTGGGAGTTTTCGTTGTTGTGTAAAAGGAGAAGTGATTTGTTCCATCAACCAAACCAAAGGGGTAAAAATTACCGTCAAAAATTGCACAGGTATAGCAACAACTAAGGCGATAGGTTCAGAATATCGTTCCCCAACCGTTTTAGGAACAATTTCACCACAAACAATAATTAGGAACGTTAAAATGCTAGAAAATAACCCTAACCAAGTATCTCCTAAAACTTTAGCTGCTAAACTTCCAATTACAATACTACCTACAATATTAAAAATATTATTTAAGATAACAATAGTAGCAATAGGACGATTCATTTTGCTACGAATTGACTGTAAAACAACCGCTGCTGGTTTTTTTGATTGCGCCAATTGTTTAACACGAACCCGTGAAACTGAAAATAAAGCTGTTTCTGCACAAGCACAAATTGCCGATCCAGTTAAGACGATTAGAACCACAAAAATAATGTTTAACATAAAAATTTACTCAGTATCACTTCCCATAATTTTATCTCGAATTATCAAAGCAGTTGCAGGAGCTAATAAAATACCATTACGATAATGACCAGTTGCTAATAGAACATGAGGATGGTTAGAAACTTCCTTGATAATCGGGGCTGCTTCTCCATCTGGACGGGGACGTTTTCCTGACCAAGTGTTGATAATTTCTCCTTTTTCTAACTGAGGACAAAAGGAAAAAGCTTGTTGTTTTACTGTTGCTAATAAGTCGGATTGTGGCAAAACTTCTCCCATTTCATCAGGAAATTCTACTGTTGCACCGATCCAATATTTCTGCTCATTAACAGGAACAATATGGACATCTTCTCCAGTAATAACAGGTTGAAAATTAATATCACCTAACGTATGATTTAACTTAATTTGTAACGCTTGTCCAAGAACTGGTTTAATTTTCACCATCGGTTGCAATTCATTAATTAAAGGAGTCGAACCTAACCCTGCACAAATAATTATCCAGTCAGTTTCTAAGGTCTGGTATGATGTTTTTATATGATAGGATTGACTATTATTTGAAGCGTATAGCTCCGTTGGTATAATATTTTGAACTTTAAATCCAAACTGACACTTTACACCGTTTTTAGAAGCAGCTAAAACAAGGGATTCCGTTAAAATAGTGGGATGAATTTGCCGATCTTTTGGGGAATAAATAGCCCCAACAACACGGTCATTTTGTACTTGGGGACAGCGTTTCAATAACTCATTTTGATCCCAAATTTCTAGGGGGTATCCCTGATCATTCCGAAATTCTTTTAACCTTTCCCATCTTTCTAAGGGATCATCTCTAAAACCTAACATTAAAATCCCTTGATAGTTAACAGGAATTTTTTTACCCGTTAACCCTTCTAACTCAGGAATTAAGGTTGAATAGCGTTCTAAACTAAGACGACGAAGTTTCCAACCTCTTCCCTTGGTTTTGTGGCTAATAATTCCCATTAAAACCCCTAAAGCTGCGCCAGTTGAACATGAAGCAGGTTGTTTTTCATCAATTAAGGTAATATCTAAACCCTTTATTAAACTCAGTTCATAGGCGATCGCTGCTCCAATTACACCAGCACCAATAATAGTAATACGACTCATATTGTGGCTCACTTGAATTTAACTATAATCCAAAAAATATACACTTCATAAAGGAGTAGTTTCAGCTAATTGAGACTTTAAATAAATATCGATGGGAATACCCCAATTATGACTATAACTTTCATCTAATGGAGGACAAGTTTCATAGTTATATTGATTATCTCGATATTGTCCAGGTTTTCCATGAATAGCGACAACTTCTCCCTTATTGTTAAAAACAGCAGTACCACTCATTCCTCGAATGGTTGGGTTACTATACTTTAGTCTATATCCTTCTTCATAATCTTGTTTAGGATTATATGATTTGTCTCTATCGCTTTTAGATAGTTGATTCAAGTTAGATAACTGTTGCTCAATCTGTCCAGTTGTTAATTCTGATTTAGGGTTTCCTAAACAATCTTTCCAACCAAATATTGATACAGGTTGACTAATAGAAATATTACTATTGAGAGGTGCAGTGGGGTAATCTTTATCACTTTTAAAGGTAACAATAGCTAAATCTCTTTTTTTATCTTTGGTAATTTGATTATCATAGTCTAAGGTGTATTCTTGATTATCATGTAAGACTATTTTATAAGGATCATCTATTTTTCCTGGAGATATTCCCACAACGTGTCTAGCAGTTAAAACAAAATAAGTATTATCCCTGTGACCAATAATTACTCCAGATCCTAATCCTTGTCCACCTGTAATATGAACAATAGCTTTTTTAGGAGGAATATCTTTTTGAGAAGGATTTTTGGATTGCTCTGTCTTACAACCCATAAAAGTTAAGATTAGTATAATTTGTAAAATAAAAGTGATTTTTATCATGTTTTAATCCAATTAATAGTAACTTGACTAAGTTTTATAATGATTATTGACTTCTTTTCATATTTCTAGAAATAGTTTTGTCTTTTAAGCGAAAATTGATTTCAACTTTTTTACTATTTCTTTTTTTAAAAATGTAGTATTTATCTCGATTTTCATTTGTCTTAATTTGAAAATTTCTGTCATTAGGAAGAGCAACTACTTCTGGTTTCAAGCTTATACTATCCTTATCAAAAAAAGGAGGAATATAGAGTTGAATTAAACAATTAATTTTATGTATTTTAATGAATTTCTTATCAGGATAATTATGCAATCTGATGTCAACAATCTCAGGGTTAGAATCTTTACTATTATTTCTGCGATATCCTTTATATTCTGACACAGGGTTAATATTAAAGATGATTTTTTCAATACTATTAGTATCTTTATTAAACTCATACCAAAACTCTGCTACCAACTGCTCTTTATTCTTGAAGAGATGGATAAACATAAGCATCAAAATAAGCAAAAAAGCAATAATTACTATATAGATTAACTGATTCGATAAAAAGGTTAAAAAATCACTATTATTATCAGATTCACTATTACTTGTAATCTCATTAGAAGAGATTTCTTCGGGTATAACACGAAGAAATTTATCTATCGAATTAACATTCAGACTATTAATTTTCGGAGGGATCAATTCTTCAAAACTATCTAATAAATTTTGTGAATCTAATTGCAAGTAATACTCAATGGGAATTCCTAAAGCTAATGGTTCATTTTCTTGAATTTCTCTTGGTATTCCTGACCCATCAGCATATTGATTTTGTGGTGATGATTGATCATTTCTTCCCTTTCCGTTAATTCCAATTAATTTATTTTGATTATTTAAAATTGCTCCCCCACTGCTTCCTTCTCTAGTTGCATTTGTAAATGCCAATTGATAACCATCTTTTAAAGGTTTATCGATTTTATATCCTGTTCCAGATGTTAATACGAAATCCCCTGGACAATTCATCGGTACTGCTGTTAGTTCACAAGGAAATCCCCCTACCCAAAGCTCACTTCCTTCTTTAAAATTAGATGAATCTACTGGTAAGAAGGGTGGCGTATATTCTGGGAAAACTGCGGTTTCGTAAGAATAAGGACTATAGAATCCTAGCAAACTTAAATCAACTTTAGATAGTTCCCCTTTCTCAAAAATTACGCTTGGATGCACGAAACCATGATGAATTAATCCGTCATGAGTTTGAATATAAAAGTCATTATTATCCTCAGAAACATGATTATTGGTCAAAACTAAGTAAAGATATAACGGATTTCCTTGTCGTCTTTCAATCTCTTTTTTTGCAACAATTACCCCTGAACCACTATCTGAAATTGTATGTAATTCTGTCTTTTCCCAACCTTCACGATCTACTGCATACAATCGAACCGTTATTAGTTTAGCTGTATCTCGGATGGCACCTTCATTTGCAGTCTTAGTAATGTCTTCCTCGGTTACATTAATATCACTGTTTTCAGCTACAGTAAAAGCTTGCGGAAATTGGCTAAGATATAAACCAATTAAGCAAGCTAGAATTAATTTAATTATAATTTTCACGTTCATTAATTAACGGTGTGACAAACTTCTTCAGCAATCTTGGTTTCACCTTCTAGAATCGCATTCATATCAATGTAGGTACGGCAAGATCCCTGACGCAAAGCACGGCCAGAAAACTTTCGCTCATTTAGAGCGAAAATATCTTCTAAAACCATGCGAGGGTCTAATTTCCCCTTTATGGTTTCTGTCCCAAAATCACGCCAATCGAGTGTAAACAAGAGGGTTTGACAACCTTTTCCTGATTTATCCGTTGTACAAATAATGGGATTGTTATTTTTGTATCCGTGGGTGATGTAAGGATTGCCATCAGCAAAAGAGGCTTGAAGACGAGGTGTTATTTCCTTACATCTTGTCAAAGGCGTATAGCCTGAATTTTTGCCAACATCAGAAGTCCAACGAATGAACTGACGAGTTTCGTTATTCCATTGGGAGCTAGTTGCTGTAATTGTTGGCGTTCCCTGGATAACTTCACAGTTAAAAGTTATCGCAGAGGTACTGGAGGTAGTATTTGCTGTTACTGGCTGCAAACCCATTGCCATATTACCAGCGAGAGAGACAGTTGTACCAAGGGCAAATATTTTTTGTCTTATAAGCATAATTCACTTATCCGTTGGTTAATTACACTAAATCTATCATATGTCAACAGTAATTTCTACTAAAGAATCAGATCAATATCTCCTTTTACCTCAAGAACAAGAAGGAATTTGACCTTTTAGTGGGTCAGGACAGAGAAATCGCGAAGTTTCTGTTTCAGGAGGATTATCTGGTTCGTCAGGTGGAGGCAAAGGATCTCGAGATGAGTTTGTAGGAGAAGGATCAGGAACAGGCGGTGGGGAATTGCCATTTTTAAAAAGACTAAAACCAGCACCAAAACCAACTAAAATAACCATAGGTACTAAGACGATTAAAGTGGGTTTTAATGGAATATTTAATATAGGGATTGTAGTGATTCTAGAATTATGAGGAATGACAGTTTGAGGATTGATTGGAAGAGTCGGCAATATCTGTGGACTGTCTAAATCTTTTAGGATATTTTGTATAGTTTGATAACGATCGCTAAAGTTTTCCTCAATCATTTTATTGATAATACTAATAAGATCTTTACTCACATCTGAAGCATAATTTTGCCACAATAATTGATTAGTATGATGATCTCTAGACAAATCCTTTGGTTGGATTGCTGTTAAAGCAAAAACTAAAGTCATTCCCATAGAATAAATGTCTGAACTAAATTGTGGATTTCCCCATAACTGTTCTTTGGCAGCATAACCTTCTGTTCCAATACAAGTGCGATTATTCGGGTGATTTAATTGCCTGTTAGCAGTGATAAATTGCTTAACACAACCAAAATCAATCAAAACTAATTTGTTATCTTCCCGACGACGCATAATATTATCAGGTTTAATATCTCGGTGTATGACATTGTTATCATGAACATATTGCAATAATTCTAAAATTTCTTGTAAAAATTGTTTTATTTCTTCTTCATTTAGCTTTCCTTTTCTCTTTAGTTCCGAGGAAAAAGTTTCTCCATCAATCCACTCTTGAACGAGATAGAAATCATTATCTTCTTTAAAAGAAGCAAATAGCTCAGGAATTTGGGGATGTTTTTTTCCTAGCCAGTGCAAAATGTTTGCTTCTCTTTCAAATAATTCTTGTGCTTTGGCTAAATCTTGAGAATTATTGCTAGTATAAATAAACTTTTTAATAACACATTTTTGTTCATGAAGGTGAGTGTCTTGGGCTAAATAAGTTTCACCAAATCCACCTTTACCTATTTCATGCAGAACTCTATATCTTCCACCCACAAGCTGTTGAGAAAACACTGTCATGATATTCTCCTCAATAATTTTATAAATTTTTGTTTATCCCTCATAATATATTAAATGAAAAATTAAAAAAGGGGCATAATTTTTATGCCCCTACAGATGTTATAACTAAAACGAGTTAGCTTTTGGGAAGTAAATCTAAGAAACTTTGTAAATGATTCACTGCTTCGCGATATTCCCGTTGTGCAGCAGCGGAGTTGCGTTCCTTAGCAGCAGCATCTAAGCGTTCAAAGTCGCTAAATAAAGCTTTAGATAGATTTGTCGCTTCTTTTTGATCTTTAGGTAACAAAGAACGAGTTAAACTACTCATTTCTTGACGAAGACCCCCTAAAGGACCATGAATATAGGTACGGGTATCGATCCAATTTTGATCAGCAATAAACCCTTTGAGGATATCTAAATTTTCCTTGGCTTCGTCGATGGGTTCAATCAAAACCTGTAATTGTTCAATTTTCTCAGGGGAATAAGTGGTAGGGACAGAGGCTTTTGGTCCACCACAACTAACACAGAAGATGGCTACAGCCACCAATAATAGAGACAGAATAGACCGAATACGTGGCATAATGCTAAGTTTTGCTAATGATATTAAGTAAACTCCTCAGTCGATTTTCTCAAGAATTGAGTAAATTGGTCAATATTTTGATCATTAAAAACTTCTGTTAAACCACCTGACGACGCAAAAAAGTAACTATTTCTTGGCTAACTTCTTTGGGCCAATGTTCTTGGGGATAATGTTTCGCTTCCTCCAACTTCACTATATCAATATTAGAAGCATTGGCCGCTAATTTTTCAGGAATATCAGCAGATAACCAGGGATCCGCCATACCCCAAAGAATGAGAGTGGGAACTTGCCAACCTGCTAACCCGATTTCGATGTCTTTCATGGTTTGAGATAGTTTGAGGTTTTTTGTGGTTGTGAGTAAAGCCCGTCCCACCGCAGAACTTTTAAGATAGGGTTGTCGAAGAATATCTAAATCCTTATCCTCAATAACAAAACCACTGCCCTTTTCTAAGGTACGATCTACCAATAAAGGATCTTGGGTGACCATATCCCCCATAAAAGGAATCGTCCATTGCTGCATTAACCAAGGGAGTTTAATATCTGGAGATAATGGAGTATTCAGAATAATGAGGCGATCGATAGTATCAGGGTGAGTGAAAGCGTATTGTATCGCCACAGAAGCCAAAAACCCTTGCACCACTAAAGACACCTTATCCAGTTCTAACCCTTCAAGAAACTCACCAAACGCCTTTTGATAAGCCTCTGAAGTATAAGCAAAGTCCCGTTTATCTGGTTTAGCGGAAAACCCTGAACCAATCCAGTCAGGGGCGATCGCCCGAAACCCTTGATCTTCTAAATTATCCATCACCCTACGCCACGTATAACTATGACTGGGTAAACCATGAACTAGGATCACTGGGGGTTTATTATTGCTGTTGGTGGGGGTAACTTCTCGATAAAACCATTCCAAGGAACCGACGGTTATTGTATGTTCTGTGATCATATATTGTAGTTAAACTCAAGTTTGCTCAATTGTCTTTTCTGTTTAAACTTTATACATTAAAGTAGAACCTATACTATGGACAATAGCTAGAGGTTAACGGTTGTTAACCTATACTTATACTGTTAGCTCCCTTAATTTGATTAAGGACACCCATTTAACCACTAACCTAGTTGATAAAACACAGGAGATAAAATAGCTTATGCAAGAGCTTGCTTTACGCTCAGAGCTTGATTTTAATAGCGAAACCTATAAAGATGCTTACAGTCGCATCAATGCTATTGTTATTGAAGGGGAACAAGAAGCCCATCAAAATTATATTGAGATGGCGCAACTGCTTCGGGACGATGAGGCTGAGTTAATTCGTCTATCCAAGATGGAAAACCGTCATAAAAAGGGCTTTCAAGCTTGCGGCAAGAATTTGAACGTTACTCCAGATATGGACTACGCTCAACAATTTTTCTCTCAACTCCATAACAACTTCCAAACCGCTAAAGCGGAAGGAAAAATTGTCACTTGCTTATTAATTCAATCTTTGATCATCGAAGCCTTTGCGATCGCTGCTTATAATATTTATATTCCCGTGGCTGATCCCTTTGCTCGCAAAATCACCGAAGGAGTGGTTAAAGATGAATACACTCACCTCAATTTTGGGGAAGTTTGGTTAAAAGAGCATTTTGAAACCTCCAAAGCAGAATTAGAAGAAGCAAATAAAGAAAATTTACCCATTGTTTGGCAAATGCTCAACCAAGTTGAAAAAGATGCCAAAATTTTAGGGATGGAAAAAGAAGCCTTAGTGGAAGACTTCATGATTAGTTATGGAGAAGCTTTAAGTAATATTGGTTTCTCTACCCGCGAGCTCATGAAAATGTCTTCTCATGGGTTAAGTGCTGCTTAAAACAGTACACACTCAAGGAGCAAAGCCCTTTCAACAATGTGGGGTAAAATCTAGCCATAGCTAGGTTTTACCCCATGTTCTATAGGTTTGTATCTGTGAAGTACCCCAACGTAAGACGATGGGGCTTCCCAGGCTCAGCTAAATTTCATCCCATCCTGTTACCCCAGAAGACATGACATAACTGGTAACTGTTGCTTCAAAAAAATTAGCTTTGGTATGAGCTTCTTTTTTAGTATCAGAAAATCGTTCTAAATGAGTATAAGGACTCTTATTATATTTCGGTTCAGGGTAAAGAGGTTCTAACCCAATAGAACGTAATCTAATATTAGCCAAATACTTCGTATATTTTTCTGTACTCGACTCAGTAATACCTAAGATATTGTTACCCACAATATGATTTGTCCAGCGACACTCATAATTAACTGCCATGTCAAACATTTCATAAATTTGTTCAACGGAATGGGGAAATACTTTTCTTGCTTCTGGGATCAATTTTTGATACAACCTTACATGACTTAACTCATCGCGGTTGATCATTTTAAAAATGTCGGCTGATCCTGGCATTAACATCCGAGAGGCTAAATTATAGAAGTAAATAAGTTAAACTAAGCGATAACCTCACGATTACCACTCGTCTTCAGAACGGTGCGTGAAACTTTCGCTTCACACCGCTCCTGACTTACAGTGCAATTTATTGCTCTACTGTTTGTGGCTTGTTTGCGCTCGTTTCTGGTCTTTTCAAAGTGGCAATGTTTATGGATAAGTTGGAGATTTTTCATTTCTCTTTTCCCACCCATACTTAAGGGGTGAATGTGGTCTATTTCCCATAAGTCCCCATCATTAAATTTGCCCTTACAGTGAGGACAAATTCCTTTTTGCCGTTTAATAAGTTTGAGTTCTGTATTATTCAGCATGGGATGGGATTTGACCCGCTTTGCCCAATAAGCAAGATTGCCATCGTAGATGCTTGCTTCGCCTTTAACCGTTATATGTCTGACGATTGAGGTGTCAGAGTGTTTGATTAGGGTATTAGTTTCGCTTCGGAATGTCCATCTGTTTCCTTGTTGGAGAGTGAAGTATTTACGATATGCCCATTTTCTCGGTTTGTTAGGATGTCTTCTTTTTGCCCATCGAATTAACTTGTGTGTTAAAAGATGGTCAAGTTTGACAAAGACTTCCTTGGAGACATAGGGTTTGTAGTAATTACACCACCCTCGGATTATTGGATTCAGATGTTTAATTAGAAATTCCTGTGACGATGCCCTGTGTGAATCAACGATTTGGGCTAGGCGTTGGTAGTGGTTCTGGACAGCCTGTTTACTGGGAGTGATGAGTACCACATACCCAGTCGGTTTGCCATTGGTTCGCTTTGCACTTCTGTATTCACCCGTTTTATAGTGCTTGATGTTGACACCAAGAAAATCAAAGCCTTCAGTAGATTGTACTGTTTTGGTTTTTGAGGGTTTGATTTCCAAGCCTATTTGAGCTAGGAATTCCTCAACTACTTGTTTAGCTTCTTCGATGATTTCCTTGTTGGGATGAATAACAAGAAAGTCATCTGCATATCGAACTACGGATAAGGTTTGTTGGGTATTAACCTTTTTCATCGTTCCCCATCTTTTGTCAGTGGCATTCCATTCTGGAATTCGATATTTCCTCTCATTCCATAACCAATCCTTGAGCCGTTCTTCTAACCCATGAAGGGCAATATTGGCTAAAAGAGGTGAAATAACACCACCTTGAGGCGTACCAGAGGTTGACGGGGTGAACCCTTTTTTATCACCCTTATTACCAAAGTCAATAACCCCACTTTTCAGCCATGCTTTGATTTGCCGTCTGAAAGTAGGGCAAGTGTGTATTTTGTCCAATAGGGCTTTGTGGTCAATATTGTCAAAACACCCTGAGATATCAGCATCATATACCCATTTCCCGTCTGTTGTTGACAGGGTTTTGTGGATGTAGGTGATAGCGTCGTGAGTGCTTCGTGCAGGTCTAAACCCATAGGAATGAGGTTCAAACTTGGCTTCCCATTCAGGCTCAAGAGCCATTTTAAGCAGAGCTTGTTTTGCTCTTTCCTCTATGATGGGTATGCCCAAAGGTCTTTTCTCATCCTTGTTAAGTTTGGGAATCCATACTCGCTTAACGGGTTTGGATTTGGAGCTTAATTTCAGCCTTTTGGCTAGTTGTAACCGTTGGTTTGGCTTTAATGTTTTAACTCCATCTATCCCTGCCGTATTTTTTCCACGATTGTCTTGAGTGATTTGTCTAACTGCCAGAACCTTTGCAGACCATGAATTGACAAGCGTTTTCTGTAAGGAGCGTAATGCCCCTGTATCGCCACGTCGGGTAGCTTCATATATCCGTTTCTGTAACTTATAGACTTTCCGAGAAACTTGTTTCCAATTGATATCGAACCAAGCTTCTGTTTGGTTCGATATCAATTGGAAACAAGTTTCTCGGAAAGTCTATAAGTTACAGAAACGGATATATGAAGCTACCCGACGTGGCGATACAGGGGC
>JASJDW010000201.1 GCA_030064955.1 Crocosphaera sp. | reverse complement strand
GTTTTACGCCAAATAATCAGGATTGTCTTTTTATTCCTCAATTGATGTTGCTTGTCATGTTTTTCAATAATGCTATCTTATTGCGGTGAGCAGTTACTCTGGAATCCATGCTAAGGTACTATAACCATGACCTAAAGTAATCGGTTTTCCTGAGATAACTTTAGCTCCATGTTCATAAGTTCTGTCCTTTAAAGTTGGAGCTTCTGTCCGAGGCCATGGTGTATGATCTCCTACTAAGAGAATCCTCTGTGATTCAGTTGAAGATGGAATTTCAGCGATATAACGTCTCATCAATTTATCTCTGTTATGAATCTAAATCGGAATTCTTGTGAGAGGAAAATCTTAGTTGTTCTTGCTTAATAAAACCTAGGATTATTCTCAATGTTACCCTGATTATCTGCTATGTTTTTTAGTTTCTTCTAGTCGCTAGCCAGACACTTTATACTCTACTGAATGAGTATTATGCTTAAACTTTGGATAACCTTTTTTGCTCTTTACTTTTCTATAATTTTATTGCGAAGATCTATTGAGTATGGCTTCATTTTCGATTACACTAATATTTATCTCTACATCCTAGTGTAATTGATTCAATTGCAAACCACTATGATACATAACGATGAAATTTCTACCTTAGCAGAATTAACCTCTGTACAAGCCCGCCTCTTTCCTAACGTTAAAGCGTTAATCTTTAAAGATAAAGTACTTACTTATCAACAGCTAGATCTAGAAAGTAATTGTTTAGCTAATGCACTTCTAGCTCGAGGAGTTAAAGCGCGATCGCGAATTGGATTATTAGCTAAAGACTCCCTTTGTAGTTATAACATTTTATTTGCTTGTTCTAAAATTAATGCTGTTTTAGTACCGATTAATTGGCGTTTGGCTGCTGCCGAAATTAGCTATATTCTTAATGATGCTAAGATTGAAGTCCTTTTTGTAAGTTCTGAGTTTATCGAATTAATTGAATCGATTAGAGATGAAGTTAACTATGTTAAAACTTTTATTGCCCTAGAAGGCACGGAAACAAATTGGCTAATTTATGATGACTGGAAGCAACAACATAGCAATATTCAGCCCGATCTTGTCATTAAGCCAGAAGATGTTGCCGTACAAATTTATACTAGTGGTACGACAGGACGACCGAAAGGCGTACAACTAGGACATTACAGTTTTTTTGCGATCGCTAAAGAATTTTACCAGCAGGGTCAAACCTGGATTGATTGGAATCAAAGCGATAGAAGTTTGGTGACTTTGCCTTCATTTCATATTGGAGGTTTATGGTGGACTATTCGTGGTTTGGCATCTGGTGCGGAAAATATTTTACTCGCAAGTTTTGACAGTGTTGAAGTTTTAAAAGCGATGGCTAAATATCGGATCTCCAAAACTTGTATGGTTCCTGCCATGATTCGAGTACTGTTATCTGAACCTATATGTCAAAAAACAGATTTTTCTTCCTTAGAATATATCGTTTATGGCGGTTCTCCAATTGCTGAATCCTTGTTAAGAAAGGCGATCACCACATTTTCCTGTAATTTTGTGCAAATTTATGGAATGACTGAAACGGGAAATTGTGCTGTCTGTTTACCTGCTGAAGCTCATACTTCTAGCAAGCCCAACCAACTCAAAGCAGCAGGTAAGCCCTTTCCTGGCGTATCTGTAGCAATTTTAGATCTTGATGGTAAACCAGTAAATGAGAGTCAAACAGGCGAAATTTGGCTCAAATCTCCTGCGAATATGCTCGGTTATTGGCAATTACCCGAAGCAACAGCCAATACTTTAGTAGATGGCTGGATTCGTACTGGGGATGCAGGTTATTTCGATTCAGAAGGCTATATCTATATCTGCGATCGCGTTAAGGATGCGATCTGCTATGCTGGCGAAAATGTCTATCCAGCAGAAATTGAAAACGTTTTATACGAACATCCAGCCATAGCTGAAGTAGCTGTAATTGGTGTTCCCGATCCAGATTTTGGCGAAACAATTAAAGCGATCGTTGTTTTAAAACCAGAAATAAAAGCAAAAGCACTAGATATTATCAATTTTGTTAGAGGGAAACTCGCCGATTTTAAGTTACCTCGAAGCGTTGAATTTACCGAATCTTTACCTAAAACGCCAAGTGGTAAAGTGCAAAAGAGAAAACTGCGAGACAAATATTGGCAAGGCTATCAACGTCGTGTGAACTGAAAAAAAAGCAATAAATTTAAAAATCTATTTAATTGTTATGGGAAAATCAACTGTTCCAATTTGGCAACCATTAACCATACGGAACTTCTTACTTTTATATATCGGAGAAAGTGTTTCACTGCTTGGCGATCAATTTTATTTAGTGGCATTGCCTTGGTTAACTATCCAGCTAACTAACTCTGGCGTTACTTTAGGGACTGTATTAATGGCAGCAGCAATTCCTCGTGCCATTTTAATGCTAATTGGCGGTGTAGTGAGCGATCGCTTTTCTCCTCGGTTAGTTATGCTTGTTGTTAATGCTTTGCGTGGAGTGCTGACAATCTTACTAACCATAATAGTTGCTCGACAATCAACACAGCTATGGCATCTTTATCTGTTTGCAATCTCCTTGGGAATCACAGATGGTTTTTTTATACCTGCTGCTAAGTCAATCATACCTAGTCTGGTAAACCAGGAACAATTAGTAGCAAGCAACACTTTAAGTCAGGGAACTTCCCAACTAATTTTATTAATTGGACCGGCTTTGGGGGGTTTACTAATTGCAACTAGTGGTATTAAGACAGTATTTGCCATTGATGCTGCCACTTTCGTTTTCACAACGATAACGTTGTTGTTGATCAAGGTAAATTTTGCAATTAAACCGACGGCTGATTTATCTATCGAACATCATACCTCAACCCAAAAAATTATTAGTTTATTTGCTGGTATCCGTGAAGGAATTGACTACGCATGGCATAATTTAGCTCTTAGAGTAGTGTTGCTGGTATTAGTAATGTTAAATTTTCTTTTTATCGGCCCATTACAAGTAGGGATCACTTCTCTAGCCCATAATCGCTTTCCAGGGGGGGCTGTGGCTTTAGGGATTATGAATTCGGCTTGGGGTGGTGGAGGATTGTTAGGCACTCTTATGCCTCAATTTCTGCAACCCCTACCTAAGCTTGGGGTTTTAATGCTTACTCTCGCCAGCATACAAGGTTTTTGTTTATTTTTACTTAGCTTTATCCCAAATATCGTATTAGCTAGCGTGACGATCGCTTTACTAGGTTTATGTAGTAGCTTCTTTTCTGTTGTAGGAATTATTTGGATTCAAAAACGAACTCCACCTAAAATGTTAGGAAGAGTTATGAGTTTGGGAATGCTTTCTTCTTTTGGTATTGCTCCTTTTTCCTACGCTTTAGCTGGTGTTTTAGCTGATGTAAATTTAAATATTCTTTTTAGCGTTGCAGGGATCATTATGTTGAGCGCAACTACGCTATTAGCGGCAAATCGATCGGTTCGCGGGATTGATTAAATTGTAATTGTTTTATCGCCATTTTGACTATATTTTTATGAACTATAGAGCTATTAATCCTGATATTCTCCATTGCTCCAAGTTCCCTCTATTTGAGTTCCGTCAGCAAAGATATAAATTCCTTTCCCATGTTTTTGTCCATTACTAAATTGACCTTTATAAGTGTCTCCATTCTCATAATCACAAACAGCTTCCCCATTTAATTGACCTTTCTCGAATTGTCCCTGACAGCGATCGCCATTGGCAAAGAGAAAGACCCCCTCACCATTGAACTGTCCTTCTTTAAATGCACCCTGATAACGGTTTCCGTTGGCAAAAGTATAGACTCCTGTTCCTTCTAATTTTCCCTCGATAAACTCTCCCTCATAACTTCCGCCATCAGCAAAGAGATAAATCCCTTCCCCGTTGGGTTGACTATTTTTTAATTGTCCTTCATAACGATTACCATTGCTGTAAGTGCAAATCCCTTGACCATTGATTTGTCCTTCACTGACTACTCCCTCACAGCGATCGCCATTTCCATAGATAAATGCTCCTTGACTACTAGGATTGCCATTCTCAAATTCTCCCTCAAATCGATTCCCATTGGCAGAAGTATAGATTCCTTTTCCATGAGGTTCCCCTTGGCTAAATTCTCCCTCGTATTTATCACCTCCTGGATAGATGCGAACTCCTTGACCTTGAATTTGATCGTCGTTAAATTCTCCTTCATAATAACCGCCATCCTTAAATGTATATTTACCTTGTCCCTGTTTCTTCCCATCAACAAAATTACCTTCATAGCGATCACCATTAACAAAATCACAAACTGCTTTACCGTTGAGACTGCCTGAATTGATCTCTCCTTCACAGCGGGAGCCATCTGGTAAAGTAATCACTGTGGCTAATGTTTGTTGGCTATTCAACAAACAGTTAAAACTCAAAGTATAAGTTAAAATAATAGCTGATGTTTTGAAACTAATTTTCATTTATTGATTGCTCCTCTTTTGCTTCTTCAGTTGTTGACGGAACTAATTCTTCAATTTCGGGTAGGGATTGTTGGTTTTCTTGATTAGCACGCTCTAACTCTAGTTGTTGTTGACGTTCTTGTTGTTCTTGTTCTAACTGAGCTTGACGTGCTTGGCGTTCGCGTTCAACACGCTCTAACTCTAGTTGTCGTTGACGTTCTCGTTGTTCTTGTTCTAACTGAGCTTGACGTGCTTGGCGTTCCTGTTCTCTTGCTTGACGCTCTCGTTGTTCTTGTTCCCTCTCTTCCCGCGCACGGCGATCAAATTCAGAACCTGCTACAGTAAAGTTGATTGTAAGAGGAACAGAAGCGCGCCCACCATGGGGGGAGGCTGAAAATCTCATTTTTTGGGCAGCAATAACTGCTTGTTCATTAATCTGACTATTATTGTTGGGTTTGACTATCATTGCCTTGACTACATCCCCATTCGGACTTATCAACAATTGTAGAGTGGCAGAACCTTCTGCACCATTGAGTACAGAAGGATAAGAGGGTTTACATTCCTGTAAACATTGCACTCCTTTTCCTGTTTCCTGTGGTTTTGGGTTATTTGAAGGTGCAGAGCGCATGGCGACAGGATTAGAATTATTTACCCCTGGATTATTATTACTAATAGATGGAGCGGATGAATTATTCCCTAATCCGTTTCTTAAGGCAGTAAGCTCAGAACTATTGCTATTAATTGGATTATTTTGTCCCTTGTTTGTAGATAAAGGGGGTGCTGTTCCGATTTGCGGGGCTGTGAGTTGGTTGGTGTTATTTTGATTATTATTAGATGGAGCGGATGAATTATTCCCTAATCCGTTTCTTAAGGCAGTAAGCTCAGAACTATTGCTATTAATTGGATTATTTTGTCCCTTGTTTGTAGATAAAGGGGGTGCTGTTCCGATTTGTGTGGGGGTTACTTTCTGCTCTGGTAGATTGAAAGAGTTTGATGATGTATCTTGAGGAACTCTAGAAACAGAGATAGGTTGTTCCTCTATTTTAGGGGATGTGTTTAAAGTTTGCCTTTGCTGCCCGTCTACTTCCGATATTTTGGTTTTAATCAATGGCTGAGTTTTGGGAGGCAAAACTTTGATTGAGTCGGTTTTTGGTACGGGAGGGTTTTTAACTGGGAGTTGAGAATTCTTAGAGACAGCAGAAGATTCATCAACAATAATTAATTCAATAGGATTTTGAACCAGTATGGTTTTTTTTTCCTCTAGTCCCCCAACCGCCAACGCGAAAAAGGTGTGAATGACTGCAGAACCTAAAATCCCTAATGTCAATACTTTGTGACTGTGCTGTAGTTGTTTTTTTCGTTGCTCGATACAAAAATTAGAATTAGACATTAATACTCCTGAGCTTTTTTTGAGTATATTACAGTTAAAAGAAAAAATTTATGATAGCTTAGATAAATTTGCTCGATCAAAAACTATAGCAACAACGATAACACTGACTAAAGTAATGGCTGCACTGAGAGCAAAAGCTCCCTGATAACCAATTTCTTTAGCAATAAATCCACTCAAACTACCAACGGTTAAACTACCCACAAAAACAATAGAAATTTGTAAAGTATAATCAAATCCGGCTGTTCCTAACCGACTATTATCCATCATCACCGTAAACATGGGAATACAAGCCATACTATAAGCAAACTGATGCCAAATGCTAACGGAATAAAGAACAGGTAAATCGCTAAACCCTAAAGCAGGTAAAATAAAAGCAGCATTCGCTGTCATCATTAATATACCAAATATAATCAGTGCATTTTTTCGTCCTAAAAATTTCATCAAAAATCCTCCGACAAAAGCTCCCACCAAACCAGCACTATAAGCGACTATTCCATTCATAACTCCTATTTGCGCCATAGAAAGACCTAAATCTACCAATAAGGGACGAAACATCGTACTAGATATAGTCACCCCCATCATATAAAGCAATAAAATTATTATCCAGAGTCCTATTCCTGGAGCGCGAAAAAACTTCAGAAAGACCATCCAATTTATTTTTTTCTCAGAGCGATAACTGGCTAAGTTCTCACGATAAAATAATACTGGAATCAGAAGCAAAAAAGCCCCTAATGCCATTGTTAACAAAGTTCCTCGCCAACCCCAATAATCTAGTAAGACTAGAAGTCCGCCACCTCCAAGAATACCACCTAAATAACCTCCAGCCGTTTGTATACTGTTTCCTAAACCACGCTCTTGAGGTTGAAGTAATTCTATCGCTAAAGCATCAGTGGCAATATCTTGGGTAGCAGCACAGGAAATAGCAATAAACATCCCAATCATTAATAATTGAAAATCAGTTTGAATGCTCAAAGATGCACAAAAAATCAGACTAGCAACCAAAAAACTTTGCATTGCCAAAATCCAAGATCTGTAATGTCCCCATTTTGTCCAACCATAGCGGTCAACAATAGGAGCCCAAATTACCTTTAAAGTCCAAGGTAAACTAATCAAGCTAAGTAATCCAATTGCCTCTAAAGACACGCCTTGTTGTCGCAAAAATACTGGCATGGTTTGCATAAAAAAAGCCACAGGGAGAAATTGTGCCACATACAAACTCGCCAATAATCCTAATTTTTTTTCTAATCTTTTCATGCTCTTAATTAACCAATTAAAATTAAACTCAAATCAGATTTTTTCCTTATTAAAACTTAGTTCTAAATTGAACCCCATAGGTAGCAGGTGCGCCATAGGTAACAAACGTTCCAAAAGGCGGAAAAGAGGCTGCGGTAACTAGATTTTGTACCTCAGTAATATTATTGCCAAAAAAGTAGATGCCATAATTACTAAATTCGTAGCCTAAACGAAGATTCAATATAGCAAAAGAACCTTGTGAAAGATCATTAGTCTCGTTGAAATAAGTTGTTCCTGTTCCTTGAACCTCAAGTCTAGTAAATAGTCCAAAAGGAGCGCGGTATTGCAAAGCTAAATTATAAGTAAAATCGGGAGAATAAGTAAGATTATTGCCATCAAAGTTACTTCCAGTAAAAGGATTGGTATAGTCAGTAAAATAAGCATCGACATAACCAAATCCGGCAATAATATCAAATCCATCGACAGGCGTTGCTCTGAGTTCTAATTCTAAACCTGTAATATCAACATTAGCATTGGCAATATCACCAAAAAAGCCTGTAACATCGGGGACAGGAACTTGATAGTCCTCTACTGGATTATGAAACACAGATAAATTAGCAACTAAACGGTTATTAAACCAAGCAGATTTTAAACCGATTTCATAATTCCAAGACTTTTCTGCTTCATAAATCAACAAAGGCTCAAGATCAGCACGATAATTAACCCCAGGAGACTTATAACCCCTGGTGACGGAACCGTAGATCATAACATCGGGATTAAAGTTATATTCCACCACAAATCGCGGTAAAACAAAATCGCTATTTTTTTCAATATCATTAAATTGTCCACTGATGATTGAACCCGCATCATCAGGCAAAATAAAAGCACGTTGTCGATCTTCTAAGGTACTATTAAAAGATTCGTAGCGTAATCCCACCCTTAAAGCTAAAGGGTCGATGGGTCGATAAGTTGCCTGAGCAAAAAAAGAGCGAATGTTATCATTAATTTCAGCACTGACCTGATTAAGTCCAGGGGTGAAACCAAGTAGGACTGAATCACTACCAAATCTAAAAGCATCAGACCCAACATTAAAATCTCTTGATTCAAAATAACCCCCCACTAACCACTCAAATTGTCTTGCAGTTTCAGGAGACTGAAAACGAATTTCTTGACTATATACGGTTGAATCAAAAGCACCCACTTGGGTAAGAAGATCTTGAGTTGAGATATCAGTATCAGATTCAAACTCTTGGTCTGAGAAACGCCTAGAACTAATGGAAGTAAAGCGAAAACTGGGATGATTATAAACAACTTTTAAAGATTGAGTGTCTGAATTGAGGTCATTAAATCCATCAAATTCTTGTGATACATTAAACCTATCTTCTCCTAAGAGATTGAGGGGTACACCTCCACCATAATCATCAAAGTAAGCATTGAGTGAAATTTCCCAATCTTCTGAAGGAGTCCACAACAACTGAGCGCGGCCGGTTCCCCCTGCTTGATTATCTACCGTATTATCTAGAAAAGTATTATATATATAACCATCTCGTGATTGATAACTGCCTGAAAGTCTAAAAAATAACTGATCCTCTACCAGAGTCCCCCCAACCCCTGCCCTAATATCGGGACTATCAAAACTTCCATAGCCAACATTGCTGTTAAATTCAAGCTTTTCGCTAGGTTTTCGAGTCACAATATTGACGACACCTGCTTGAGCGTATCTACCATAGAGAGTCGCTTGAGGTCCTCGCAACACCTCCACTCTTTCTAAGTCTGGAAGGTCTAAATCTAAAAAGCCTGTATAATCATAAGGAACATCATCAACATAAAAAGCTACAGGATCGCGGGAAAGAAAGTTAAAATTAGTTAGACCCCGCATACTATAGATCATAAAATTACGATTAGGAGTAAAGGTAGAAAAGTTGGGGGTCAAACCAGAAATTCTACTCAGTGAAGTGATGTCAGCATCATCAATTTCTTGTTCCGTAATCACAGTAATACTAATAGGAACTTCCTGTATATTTTCAGGTTTCTTTTGTGCCGTCACAATAATTTCAACTTCTGGTGCAGGAGGAATGATGCTAAGGATTAACCCCTGCTGAGTTTGAATAATATCCCCAAAAGGTAAGCCATCAATACCCGTTACCGTTACCTGCACCCTGTTGGCATCAGGAGCAGTTACAGTGATAGTTGCTATACCCTCAGCAGGATTTTCAGCCCTAAAATCTGTTCCCGTCGGTAACTGTAACTGAGCGTTGGGAATGTCAATAATTAAGTTGTTGCCATCAGTGGAAATAGAGGTTTCGAGAGTTTCTCCTCCTGCCGTTTCCACCACTAAATTAGTCTCAGTTTCTGTTGAGTTAATTTGTACTCCGATAATTGAAATTGGAGCTTGAGATAGTAAATCAGTCGTTGCTCGTAGAGATCGAGAATTAAAAATGGGATTAGGTTGTAACTCTCTTTCTTGATGGTTGATCGTTGCTGGAAATGGCTCGCTTGAAACAGAAAAAGTAACTAAAATAGAAACAATTGAACTAATCCATAGACAAAAAGCCAATTTTGTTGGTTTCACTTAACAGCCTCACACAATTGACAATAAAGTCAAATAAACTAGAACATCATATTTGAGATGTTTGGTGCTGTCAAAAGACTAACGGTCAAAGTTCATCCTTTGTTTTCACGGGATCTTTTTCGGTTGTCAGGCGATCGCAAAATTCCTATTCTCCAAGGCTGATTCTCTCGTTACTCATTTTCATTAAGCCTCAATTAATGAGAATCAGCCTTGGAGGGAAACCCTTATTTGAAGGGGCTTTCAGAGATGCCGTGAAAAGTAAGAAAGTTCATCAACGACGCTATTTTAGCCTCGTTACTCAAATCTGTTTCTGGATGTTAAAGTTCAAGTAACCTCGTATAAAGTATATTAAATAGATTATCAATAACTTATCGCTATTTATTAATAATGTCTTTTACAAACTTTTTTCTGGCTGGTGGCATTGTGGCCTACCCCTTATTAGCATTTTCCTTATTAGGAGTCGCCCTGATTATTGAACGAGGAATCTTTTGGTATCGCATCAAATCTCGTCAACATAAAGTTGTTACCATCGTCTTAAAACTCTATCGAGGAAAGCAACTGATGCCAGCGATCGCCAAACTCAAGCAAAATGCTGATCTACCCATTTGTCGTATTTTTCTCGAAGCCTTAGCCATCGAAAATGCTACCCCGACTGAATTTCGACTAGCCCTAGAAACAGCCACTCAAGCTGAATTACCTCTTTTTAAACGATTTAATACTTTCTTCCAGACTATTATCGCCGTTGCTCCCTTATTAGGACTATTAGGGACAATTTTGGGATTAATGGAGTCTTTTGCTGCGTTAGATATTGGGAATGTGAGTGGAACTAATACGGCCGGGGTTACTGGGGGTATTTCCGAAGCTTTAACCTCTACGGTTATGGGGTTAGTAGTGGCTATTTTTACCCTTTTAGTTGCTAACTCATTTCGGTCTTTTTACCTGCGACAACTGGCTTTAATTCAAGAATATGGGGGTCAGTTAGAACTTTTATACCGTCGTTTCTATGAGAAAGGAGAAAAACTCTATGCGACTTCCTGATGAGATGGACTCCCCCGCAGAAATTAATATTGTGCCGATGATTGATGTTATTTTTTCAATTTTGGCCTTTGTGATCATTTCTACCCTGTTTTTGACCCGTTCTGAAGGATTACCCATTAATTTGCCTTCGGCAAAAACAGCAGAACCCCAACAAACTAAACAAATTAATGTCACTATTGAATCGGACGGAGATGTTTTTGTGGATCGTCAGCCCACAGAAGTTAACCAGCTTAAAAACTCAATTACTGGTTTAATTAGTCAAAATCAACAAGGTTTAGTGATTATTAATGCGGATAAACAAGTTGCGCATGGCCATGTTGTTCGCGTAATGGATCAAATTCGCCAAGTTCCAGGGGCACAATTAGCGATTGCAGCCACTAAACAGTGAAGATTGAGAGGGCAGGACTTTAAAGTTGTAGTTAGCAAAGGCTTTGTTGTCTCTATGATGAGTTGCGAACTGAGATAAAACCGTTGTCAAAATTTTTATAGAGATAATAAAAGACCTCTTGCAAAAGTTCTTCGTGGTATAACAGGGAGCTATGCTTTTTAAAAATTTTCCCGAATACCCGTTAGGTTAGGCGATCACTGTTTGTCGATAATTTTTAATATATTTAACCCTACGGGTTTATTTTAAATGAAGTTAAATGAAGTAAATTGAAGAGCCAACAATAACATCATAAACATCCTAAAGACTGAGATTAATTTCTCGGTCTTTTTTTTGGCTTGCGCCAATTTTTGAAAGTGAAGAAAGGGTTAAATAACCCTTTCCATTAAAGATTATTCACCTTCAATTATGCCACAACAATTAATACAAACTCTCGAACATCAAGGAATTCCTTATGTCGAATACAGAGAGGAACCAGATCACTTAGATTTAATCGGAGCCAAACAGGAAATAGTAATTCAAGTACAACCATCATTTCCCGATGATTTGTACGAGTATCCTCAATGTAAATATGCTGTAGGACAAAAAGTAGTAATCGCGGATGACTGGTACTACTGTCAGGAGAATGGCATTGATTTTAATGATGAGCATGAAATTTATACGATTTCAGCCATTCAATTAGTTGAACCAACTTCTCGTAGTAGCAAAGGATTAACAAGTCATCCTTATTTCCTATTTGGAATTAATGGAGTTAAGAATCAACTAAGTTATGAATTAACCTGGTTTGCTGAACCAGCATTTTTAACTCTTGATGAGTTAGACCTCGGAGAATTTTAAACTGACAAAAAATAGGAGATAATAATGAGTTACACAGACTTTTTCGAGGAATTAGTTGCCAACGTTCCTTATGATTTAGCGGTTGAATTAAAAGATTTACCTAAAGAAGAATGGGCTGATACCACTCAACAATGGTTTCAAGATAAGCTTTACATTGGGAGTTATGAAACTCTTGATGAAGATCAGCCTTTGTCTGAACTTTGGGAACTTCTACTTAGCGAAGTTGATTGGGACGTAGTGGTTAAATTAATCACTAAAACCAAAATTAATAAGGCAATTAAAGCAGTAGAAGAATAGTCTTAATACTTTGAAAGTAAGGGATAATTATATCCCTTACTTTCTGTTACTGGCGTAACTCTAATTAGGAATTATTTTCTATTAATTAGGGTTACTACAATGAAAGAAAGACCAATGACAATGGTTTTAGCTTGGGCAAGTTTAAGTGTAGCTGCTCAGAAGCTAAAAGATTTACAATTAGAAGATGAAACCGTTAATTCTTTATTGCTAGAATTGGAAACCGCAGCTAATCTAACAGAGTCATTTCAGCGCACATGGAACAGTATACATTGGAATTCCGCTAGTAAATCTGCAAAAGTCAGAGTGACAAGAACTTTACGAAAAACGGCAGAAATGATTTTAGATCATTTAGAAGAAAGTGTAAAGTTATTTGACCAACTCTGTGATGAACAAGCCAAAAATCCGACTATTCCATTAACTGATGATTGGTGGGAAATCAGAAGTTCTTTAAGACGAGGTAAAGAAGAATTTGATAGAACTCAAGGAAATTTTATTGAGCCTTTACCTTTATTAAAATATTTAGAACAACAACAAAATAAATAAGGAGTAGCTAATGGAAAGATTACCATTCTGCAATCCGTTGAGTCTTTATTATTATTAATGATTTTGGCTCCGCCAATATAAAGAGTGAAAATCTTATATGAGGAGACAATCATGAATTTTCTTATGACATCTAAAGGAGCTATAAATATTAATCATATCGTTAATATTTATTTAGCTGAAGTCAAAAAGGAACTATCATATTTAATCATAGATGTTATGAAAACTGATGGCTCTGTTTCTGTTGATCTAGCTAAAAAACACATTTTAAACCCCAAGGTTGGAGATAAAATCCTAACTATCATCACTATTAAAACAACTGACGAACCTCTTACGTTCAAGAATCAAGAAGCACAAGAAATTTTGAATCAATTTCTCTCAAAAATAGGACAATAGACTCCTAAAATCTTTTAAATTACGAAGTCAAAATTAAGAAGGTAGAAAAAAATAATTCTATCTTCTTAATTTTTATTTCTTCATTGCTGGCGCAATTATCTCAATTGAAAATGTTAAATAAACTATTAATTCTCTACATTTCTTAATAGTTTATCACCTCAAAATTAAGGAGTAAATCAATCATGTCTAGTCTCAATCAATTCATTCAAGAGCAAGAACAAAATGTAAATCAGTTAAATCAAACACTTTTGAATTTACAACAACAGTTAAACGATTTACAGACTCAAATAAGAGTACAAGAGCAAGTACATCAGGCACAGAAAACAGCTAATAAAGAAGTAGAAGACTGGCTCAAACAAGGACGAAAATTATTTAAAGATCTTTGTTCAGTATTTCCTACTGAAGCTTTAGAAGACTTAGCCCAAGAAGTAGTAGAAATGAGCCAGGAAGTTCAGGATAATTATGAAGAATATCAACAATCTGGAAGGTTCTTAAATGGTGAAGAAGACGAGGATGAAGTAACAGAAACCGATGGTAAAGATATGAAGCATATACCAATGTTGGGGGAAAACTTACCCCATGTTGATGATGATGAACAAGTATTATTTGACAGTCAAATTGAAGCCATTATCTCAAATAAACCCACAGAGATTATTGAGTTTATCCGACAACAGTTTAACGTCTCAGGGAGGATTAAGAAAATGTCTGCATTAACTCG
>JASJDW010000200.1 GCA_030064955.1 Crocosphaera sp. | reverse complement strand
GATGACAGTAACATCCAATTCCTCTAAGCTGACACTGAGAATTTGCTCCTGAAATAGGGTTTGTATCTGCCCATAAATAGTTTTTATCGCTATCATATCTGTATCCTCAGCTATGATTAGCTTTTGGAGTTCTAGGAGCTTAACTAAAAGCTCTTGGTAAAGCTGACGATAAAATTTCAGTAACATAGGACACCATATTGCGCTAGAATTTGTAAATTAATATTAAACTTTCTGAGTGACTTTAACGAATCTCAATCTATCCTTAAACTGAAATTATTAAAAGATGTCCTCGCTTTTAACCGTTAGAACAAAGCTGATGGTAAAAAAAGGGTAGAACCAAGTACACCTAACGGTTGTATCCCTTAACCTTTCCCATCAGAGAAGCATCAGCGTTTCAATACTCTTATTACCCTTTTCTTATCTATCCTCCTTCCTTCGACTCCTAGCTTGATCCTCTTATGAACGCAGTTACTTTTCCTGACAGCAAACCCCTAGATATCAACCTTCCTGACTGGTTAAATGAGTGTTTACTCTCACATGAGTTAGACAAAACGAATCAGGATCTAGACCTCATTTGTCGTGCCTTTAATTTCGCTTACCAACTCCATCAAGGACAAACTCGCAAGTCAGGAGAACCTTATATTGCCCATCCTGTAGCTGTTGCTGGTATTCTAAGAGACTTAGGAGGAGACAAGGCCATGATCGCAGCCGGTTTCCTTCATGATGTGGTAGAAGATACGGAGGTTACTGTAGAAGAGATAGAAGAGATGTTTGGTCAAGAAGTTGCCCTGTTAGTAGAAGGAGTGACCAAACTCTCAAAATTTAACTTTTCTAACAAAACAGAACAACAGGCCGAAAACTTCCGACGGATGTTTTTAGCCATGGCCAGAGATATTCGTGTCATTGTGGTCAAATTAGCCGATCGCCTCCACAATATGCGAACCCTTGAACCCCTCAGACCAGAAAAACAAAGACGTATTGCCCTAGAAACCAAAGAAATATTTGCCCCCTTGGCGAACCGTTTAGGAATTTGGCGGGTAAAATGGGAATTAGAAGATTTATCCTTTAAATATTTAGAACCAACAGACTATCGAGAAATTCAAAACCTCGTCTCAGAAAAACGGGTTGATCGAGAAACCCGCATCGAAACCATAAAAACAATTCTGCGTAAGCGACTCCATGAAATGGGGATCCAAGTCCTAGAGTTACAAGGACGACCCAAGCATCTCTATGGTATCTACTCCAAAATGCAGCGTCAAAACAAAGGATTTCATGAAATCTACGACCTCGCTGCCTTACGGATCATTGTTCAAACCAATGAAGAATGTTATCGATCGCTAGCAGTGGTTCATGATATCTTTAAACCCATGCCAGGTCGCTTTAAGGACTATATTGGACTCCCTAAACCCAACCGTTACCAGTCCTTACACACAACGGTAGTGGGACTCAATGGCCGTCCCCTAGAAATTCAAATTCGTACCCTAGAAATGCACCATATCGCTGAATATGGAATTGCAGCCCATTGGAAATATAAAGAAACAGGCGGATCTCATCATACTCATCTTTCCTCAGAAGACGAAAAATTTACCTGGTTACGGCAACTCCTGGACTGGCAAAATGATCTCAAAGACGATCAAGAATATGTAGACAACCTCAAAGAAAACCTCTTTGATGATGATGTCTATGTGTTTACCCCCAACGGCGACGTGATCGCCCTATCCAGAGGGGCAACTGCCGTGGACTTCGCTTATCGCATCCACACAGAAGTAGGTAACCACATGAAAGGGGCCAGAATTAATGGAAAATGGTCTGTCTTAGACCAACCGTTACAAAATGGAGATATCGTCGAAATTGTTACCCAAAAGAACTGTCATCCCAGTTTAGATTGGTTAAACTTTGTGGTTACTCCCACAGCCCGCAACCGCATTCGTCAATGGTTTAAGCGATCGCGCCGAGAAGAAAATATAGCCCGAGGCCGGGAAATCTTAGAAAAAGAATTAGGGAAAAATGGCTTTGAAGCCCTGTTAAAATCTGAACCGATGCAAACCGTCGCCCAAAAGTGTAATTACCACTCAGTGGATGATTTATTAGCCGGTTTAGGCTACGGAGGCATTACCCTCAACCAAGTGGTTAACAGGGTACGAGAAGTCACGGTAACTCAGCAAAAACAAAATGCTTCTGAGATGCCTTTACCCACTGCATCTCCTTCCCCCTCCTGTCCCACTAAACCCAATAAATCCCCCATTTTAGGAGTAGAAGGACTCGTTTATCATATTGCAGGGTGTTGCAAACCCCTACCAGGCGAACCTATTATCGGGGTGGTGACACGGGGAAACCGAGGCATTTCTATCCATAGCCAAAACTGTTCTAATATCGAAGATGTTCCAGGGGAACGGTTTATTCCCGTACGCTGGAATACCATTGATGGCAAAGGGTGTTTGGCCACTTATCCCGTGGATGTTCAGATTGAAGCCCTAGACCGTGTTGGGGTTCTCAAAGACATTTTATTACGAGTCAGTGACCATCATGTTAACGTCTGCAACGCAGGGGTGAAAACTGGACGGAATAAACCCGCTGTTATTAATTTACGCATTGAAATCCGCGATCGCCAACAGTTAGATTACTTAATTAATAGTATTAGTAATATGAGCGATATCCTCAATATTCACCGAGTTAACGGCGTTGATTTTTAATTAGGATAGTTGACTAATAATCTAATTGGTTTAGAGATAATAATTATGGTTAATTTATTAGAGATCAAATTTGAGTCTTTTAAACTTACGGATGAGCAGTTTTATCAACTGTGTCACGATAATCGCGATCTTAGGTTTGAAAGAAATAAGAACGGAAATCTGGTCATTATGCCACCAACAGGAGGAGAAACAAGCAATAGAAACCTAAAAATCATACAACAATTAGGAATATGGACAGATGAAAATCAAACAGGAATAGCTTTTGATTCTTCAGGAGGATTTAAGCTTCCCAATGGGGCAGATAGATCCCCTGATGCTGCTTGGATACCTAGAAAAAAATGGGAGAATTTAACCCAAGAACAACGTCAAAAGTTCCTCCCTTTATGTCCTGATTTTGTGATAGAATTACGTTCTCCTACTGATAACTTAAAGTCCTTACAAAAAAAGATGCAAGAGTACATAGAAAATGGGACAAAATTAGGATGGTTAATTAATCCCCAAGATAAACAAGTTGAAATTTATAAACAAGAGCAAAACGTGAAAATATTAGATAATCCTCAAACAGTATCAGGAGAAGATGTGCTGATTGATTTTATCTTAGAATTAGAGAAGATCTGGTAAAATATAAACGAAAATTAAACTAAAAAATATGAACAGTATAATTATGATCTGTAAAAAGCAATTAATACTATGAAAAAAGTACAAATCTACACAGACGGTGCTTGTTCTGGCAATCCAGGAAAAGGGGGTTATGGGATTATTTTAATGTATAATGAACACCGGAAAGAACTCTCAGGCGGTTATCGCTTAACCACCAATAACCGCATGGAAATGATGGCGGCGATTATTGGTTTAGAAGCGTTGACCATGCCTTGTAATGTTACTTTATATACTGACTCTCGTTACTTAGTGGATGCCATAACAAAAGGATGGGCAAAAAAATGGCAAGCTAACGATTGGAAAAGGAATAAAAAAGAAACAGCCAAAAATCCTGATTTATGGCAAAAGCTATTAGAATTATGTGAAGAACATAAGGTAGAATTTATTTGGGTCAAAGGTCATGCAGGCCACCCCGAAAATGAACAATGCGATCGCTTAGCCGTAGCAGCCTCCCAACAATTGGAATTATCCATTGATGAAGTTTATGAACAACAATATTAAGCAATTTCACATTTTCTTAATATAAATTTTCATAAATCAATGAATTTTAATTGATAATAACTGAAATGAATTCCCTTCCTTGTACAATGGAATAGAGAAGATTGGAAAACACCTATGAACGATAATGCGACCTCTACTCAACGAAATATTGATAAAGTAGAAATCTCGATTAACATTGATGCAGAAGTGCTAGAACAACTCAAACACCTGACAAATGATCCTAGTCGCATTATTGAAACAGCGATTAAGCAATGGCTAAATGGGGAACGGGACAGAGATGATGATTTGACTCGTACATTCCGCCGTAACCCACCTTTACCGCCGCGAGGAGAATGGAACGATTAGATTCCTGGGTGTTGTTATCTGCTGTCTTTAGGGCGCAAAAGTTGCGCCTACTTCTAGCCAATAATAAAATTATTTTAGTAATATCATAACTTATTAATCTGCTATAGTGTTACCCCTTTCGAGATATATATAGCACTACGCATTATAGTTAGGACGTTTTTTGGTTCCCTACACCCTACACCCTACACCCTTTCACCAAAATATATATGTCCTAACCATTGTTTGTAATGCTATAGCAGAATAGAAAAACATTTTAACATTTTACTATTATCCCTTAGCTCTGTACCAGAATGGAACGAGTCAGTATATTCCTCATGTCAATTCCAGCCTAACCTTTTAATTAAGAAAGATTTCCATAAATCTACTGTTTTACAAACATAGTAATTTCCAGTACAAAAGAAAAGTGAGGAGTGAGCTAGGTTTTCAAAAATTGATAATTAACCATTATTTATTCTTAAAAACAATAAGGAGATCATGAAAGCCATTATCTTTTTTTTGGGAATAATATAGAGAGTTTAAATAATCAATTAGGATAAGTAATCCGGTTAACAACATCATGTTACCTGGAAATTGTCTATTACCCCAGTATCTGTGTAGAACAATCGATGAAAGCAGGAACACATTTTCAAAACCACAACGTAGAAAAATTACCAACATTGGTGGATCTTCTTACGTATCAAGCCCATTATAAATCTGAGCAAACCGCTTATATTTTTTTGCAAGATGGGGAAACTGAATCAAGTCGTTTAACCTATCAACAATTAGAACAACAAGCTAAAGCGATCGCCGTTGCCATTCAGTCTATTATCCAGCCAGGCGATCGCGCATTAATGCTCTATAACCCTGGAGAAGAATTTCTCGTTGCTTATTTTGCCTGTCTGTATGCTGGGGTGATTGCGGTACCTGCCTATCCTCCTCGTTCCAATCATAATTTAAAAAGACTCCAAGCCATCATCTCCGATTCTCAAGCGAACTTAATCCTAACCACGAACCCCTTATTAGAGAAGATACAAACTAAGTTTAACCAAGAACCTCAACTGCAAAATATCCAGTGGTTAGCAACAGAAACCATTAAAACCGAATTAGCATCAAACTGGAAAAAACCAGAACTGACTAAAGATACGATCGCTTTCCTTCAATATACCTCCGGTTCAACCGGCAATCCCAAAGGGGTTATGGTCAGCCACCATAACTTGTTGCACAATGAACGATTAATTAAAATGGCTATGAGCCATTCTCAAAAAACAATTTTTGCGGGTTGGTTGCCCCTATTTCACGATATGGGGCTGGTGGGAAATATGATTCAGCCGTTGTACCTGGGAATCCCTTCCATTCTCATGCCTCCGGTTGCCTTTTTACAAAAACCCATTCGTTGGTTGCAAGCTATCACTCGTTACAAAGCAACCACCAGTGGCGGACCGAATTTTGCCTACGATCTATGTGTACGTAAAATTAAGCCCGAACAATGTTCAGACATTGATCTTACCAGTTGGGCAGTTGCCTTTAATGGGGCCGAACCGATTCGGGCTGAAACCCTAGAGGCGTTTACTCAAAAATTTGCTACCTATGGGTTCCGTCGAGAAGCATTTTATCCTTGCTATGGTATGGCTGAGACTACTTTGTTTGTCTCTGGTGGTTTAAGCAGTTCTCCTCCTGTGTTCCATACGGTTGAGTCTAAAGCTTTAGCACAACATAGAATTGAATCTCTAGAAGATAACACAGCAGAGAGTCAAACCTTTGTTGGGTGCGGACAAAGCTTTTTTGATAAGATTATGATTGTTGATCCCCAGTCAAAAACCCCTTGTCAACCCGATCAAGTGGGAGAAATTTGGGTGGCAGGGTCCAGCGTTGCCCAAGGATATTGGAATCGTCCACAGTTAAGCCAAGAGATGTTTCAGGCCTATTTGGCAGATACCAATGAAGGCCCGTTTTTGAGGACAGGAGATTTAGGATTTTTCCATTGGGGAGAACTGTATATTACTGGCCGTATTAAAGATGTGATTATTATTCGGGGTCGTAATCATTATCCTCAAGATATTGAACTAACCGTTGAAAAAAGTCATCCTGCGTTGCGGGCAGGTTGTGGGGCTGCTTTTTCAGTCAAAACTGACCAAGGAGAACAAGTGATAATTGCCCAAGAAGTCGAAAGAAGCCATATACGAAAATTGAATATAGAAGAAATTGTTAGTACCGTTCGTCAAGCCGTTTTTAATCACCACGAATTACAAGTTTATGGCATTTTACTGCTAAAAACCGCCAGTATTCCTAAAACCTCTAGTGGAAAAATCCAACGCCACGCCTGTAAGCAAGGGTTCTTAGACGATAGTTTAAAGACGGTGGGAGTCTGGAAAGCAATAGAAACTGAATCTCAACCCCAACAATCTGATGAACCCTGTAAAAATTCCCAAAATCTAACCTCAGCAACTGCGAAAGAAATTCAACAATGGATTATTAATTGGCTTGCTCAAAATCTGTCATTAGCACCAGCAACCATGAATCCCAAAAAACCCTTAGCTGATTATGGACTCGATTCAGTCAATGCGGTGGAGTTAGCCCAAGCACTCGGTGAATGGTTAGGAGAAGAGATCGATCCTACCTTAGCCTGGAACTTTCCTTCCATTGAAGCAGTTGCCCATCACTTAGGGAGTAGTGGACAACTGTCCCCGTCCCATCCAGAAACATCTCTGAATCACTCTCAACTCATGGAAGGGATTCATGCGATCGACAATTTTCATAATGATTCTAACGAATTAATCAAAGAAGCAACCTCTTTAGGAGAGCTTTCTGAAGAAGATATGGCTCAACTCCTAGCTCAAGAACTAGCCATTATTAAACAGGGCAAATAACCTTCATATTTTTGAAAAAGAATGCTAGTTTAATCAATTATTTGGGTAAGCTAAGAGTAATCCAGATATCAATGAATCTCTCTTTTTTAAAGACTTTTAGGAATAAAATAATTCCTTTTTACCATTTTTTGCACCCGAAGATCACCTAAAAATGTTTACAAAATCAGTAATTTAACGGAGGTTAAATTCTCTAAATTTTTGGCAAAGTAACTGACATTAATTATCAAAAAATAAGGCATGAATCTTCATACAATCTCTGATACGATTAGTCAACCTATTGCAAAAAAAAGTCTTCAACCAGAAAACCTTGATTATAAATCTCTGTTACAAAATGCCTTTCTCGAATTGAGAAAAATGCGGATTGAGAGGGATACCCTGAAATTTCAACAAACGGAACCCATTGCCATTATTGGGATTGGTTGTCGTTTTCCTCAAGGGGCAAATACTCCAGAAGCCTATTGGCAACTATTAAGCAGTGGAGTCAATACGATTACAGAAATTCCGGCTGAACGTTGGGACATCGACGCTTACTACGATCCCGATCCCAATGCCCCTGGAAAAATGTACACTCGTTATGGCAGTTTTTTGGATGATATCGAAAGCTTTGATGCTCATTTTTTTGGGATTTCTGCCAAAGAAGCAGCGGATCTTGATCCGCAACAGCGTCTATTAATGGAAATGTCTTGGGAAGCCCTAGAAAACGCAGGACAACCCTTAGAAAAAATTCAGGGGAGTAAAACTGGGGTCTTCATTGGTATGACTAGCGATGATTATGCCCATGGGTCAATCAACCCTTATCAAACAGAGCAAATCAATGTCTATCGTAGTTTAGGATCTCTACGATGTATGAGTGCCGGTCGCTTGGCTTATTTTTATAATTTCCAAGGACCAGCCATTCAATTAGATACGGCTTGTTCATCTTCCCTGGTTTCCGTTCATCAAGCTTGTCAGAGTTTACGCCTGAGAGAATGTAATCTTGCTGTAGCCGGTGGTATCAACTTAATGATCTCCCCAGAAACCACCATTGGTTTATGTAAAATGAGAGCCTTAACAACGGATAATCGTTGCAAAACCTTTGATGCTCAAGCAGACGGTTATGTGAGGGGAGAAGGAGGGGGGTTAGTCGTCCTGAAACGACTCTCAGAAGCCCTTGCAGACGGAGATAACATTCTTGCTGTTATTCGGGGATCAGCTACCAACCACGACGGTTTAACCAATGGACTGACCGCCCCCAACGGCCAAGCCCAAGAAGCCGTTATTGAACAAGCGTTGCGGAAGGCTCAAGTTGGCCCAGATGCCATTCAATATGTAGAAGCTCATGGTACAGGAACAGCCCTCGGAGATCCCATTGAAGTGTTAGCCTTAGGGAAGGTATTGAGTCAAAACCGTCAGCAAAACAATCCTTTGACGTTGGGATCGGTCAAAACCAACTTGGGACATTTAGAAGGGGCTGCTGGCATCGCTAGTTTAATTAAAGTGGTTCTTTCGCTAAAAAATAAACAAATTCCCCCCCATCTTCATTTACAAACCCCTAATTCTTATATTCCTTGGGACAAACTGCCCGTTAAAGTCCCGAGTCAACTGAGTGCTTGGCAGTCTCCCCAAGGCAGTCGCTTGGCCGGGGTAAGTTCTTTTGGCATGAGTGGCACCAATGTTCATCTAATTGTAGAAGAGAGTAATGGCTAATGACTAATTCTGTTGTATCGTTGACGGGCAATGCCCCGAAAACCCCCGCTAAGAGTCCTTATCATCTCTTAACGGTATCCGCTAAAAGTTCCACTGCCCTCAAAACGTTGGCTCAACGGTATCAAACCTTCTTAACAAGTAATCCTTCTTTATCCTTAGCTGATATCTGCTTTAGTGCTAATGCTAAACGTTCCCATTTTGATTATCGTTTAAGTTGTATTGCGGAGTCCCTTCCCGAAATGGAGGCACAGTTACAAGGGTTTTTAGCATCGACTCAAGGACAAGGTGTCATCACTGGCCAGGTTCCTCTACAGGGAAATCAAGAAAAGATTGTTTTTCTTTTCACCGGCCAAGGTTCTCAATATATTGGCATGGGACGAGATCTTTATGAGACACAACCTCTGTTTCGCCAAATTTTAGATCAATGCGATGAAATTTTGCGTCCCCATCTCATCAGTCCTTTACTTTCCATTTTATACCCCGATGGGTCTGAATCTTCAGAGTTAGATCAAACGGCTTACACGCAACCCGCCTTATTTGCCTTAGAATATGCCCTAGCAAAATTATGGGAAAGCTGGGGCATTGTTCCTGATGCCGTTATGGGTCATAGTGTAGGGGAGTATGTAGCAGCTTGTTTGGCAGAGGTGTTTACTCTCGAAGAGGGATTAACTTTAATTGCTCAACGGGGTCACCTGCTTCAGAGTCTCCCCCGTAACGGTATGATGGCAGCGGTGTTTGCCTCTGAGGAACAGATTGCACCTATACTCGAAGAGCAAGCCGACCAGGTGTCTCTGGCTACCATTAACGGACCGACAAACGTAGTCATTTCTGGACTGAAGGAATCAGTACAAGAAATCCTCTCCATATTGCAAAAGCAAGGCATTCAACATCGACCATTGCAAGTATCCCATGCTTTTCATTCTGTTTTGACAGAACCCATACTTGCACCCTTTGAAGAAGTTGCTCGTTCCATTAAGTATCAGTCCCCTTCCATAACGTTGATTTCTAATGTAACCGGTGAAGCCATTGAACCTGGCCAAATCATGGATGCAACTTACTGGTGTCAGCATCTTCGAGGTGCAGTGCGGTTTGCCGATGGCATGAATACCCTCTATCAAGCAGGGTATCGAACCTTTATGGAAGTTGGACCGAGTTCTACTTTGTTACGAATGGGACAACGATGTGTCCCTCAAACAACGGCTACTTGGCTTCCTTCTTTGAAACGAGGACAGTGCGATTGGTATCCCTTGCTTGATAGTTTAGCTAATTTGTATGTTCAGGGATTTGATATTGATTGGTCACTCATTTATCAAGATGCTCAATGTTCTCAAGTGTGCCTACCCAATTATCCCTTTGAACGGCAACAGTTTAGCCTCAAGAAAACAAACCCTATGGACGATAGTCCGAAACCAGCTAAACCCATTCCTACTGCAACTGAGGAAGATAGTGATTGTGACTTATTTTATCAATGGCAATGGCATTTAGAAACCTTACCCAATCTTGATACTTTGCCCTCTGGAACTATTATTATTTTCGGCGATCGCCAGATCATTAGCTCTGATTTAGAAGAAATCTTATTAAAACAAACCTATACTGTCTCTTGGGTCAAACCAGGTAAAAATTTTAAGCAAAATAGTAATGAATTTACCATTAATTCTAGTGCTGCTCAAGACTACGAAAAACTAATAGCCACCATAACATCTCAAGGTCGATCTGTGGTGGGGATCATTCACTTGTGGAATGCTCACCATCAAGAAGAATTATCCTTAAACAATCCAGAATTAACACAAAACATTTTAGCTAAAACCGCTTACAGTGTTTTGTTGTTAGGACAAGCTATCTTAAAACAATTACCCAATCAATCGATTCGTTTGTTATTAGG
The DNA here is from genome assembly GCA_030064955.1 of Crocosphaera sp. Taxonomy (GTDB): domain Bacteria; phylum Cyanobacteriota; class Cyanobacteriia; order Cyanobacteriales; family Microcystaceae; genus Crocosphaera. The sequence goes on along the minus strand of JASJDW010000200.1, from coordinate 3,035 downwards.
GACTTATGGAGCTTATGCTACAACGAATAACGATATTCTCCAAGGGGTTCATCAATGTTTAGGGGCAACCCTCACTCAAGTATTAGGACAAGAAAACCCTACGATTAAAACCAAGGTTGTTGATATTCTTCCAGATGTTCAGTGTTCTCCTTCATTAGCTCAAGCATTGATTAATGAGTTACAAACCGAACCCACAGGGGAAGCCATTGTTGCCCTTCGAGACGGACAAAGGTTAATACGAACCTTAGAACCCATTAAACAGTTAAATCCGCTTCCTGCCAAGGAAAGTATTGAACAAGGTGATACTTATTTAATTACTGGAGGAACCAGTGCAGTTGCTACTGAACTTGCTAAAGGAATGCTACAAAAAGCTCGTTTAAACTTAGTTTTAATCGGTCGACAACCCTTACCTCCCAGAGAAGAATGGGAAAAGTACCTGGACGAAGATAATTCTTTAAGTTCTCGTATTCGTTGTATTCAAGAATTAGAACAACTAGGAGCAACAGTGATGTATGCAGGGGTTGATGTCACAGATGTCCCTAGTATGCAACGATTAATGACAACCATCAAAGAGCGTTTTGGTCACTTAGATGGAGTGATTCATGCAGCAGGAACGCAAGATGAAATTACCTTTAAACTGAAGCAAAAGCGACCCGATACTATTGCCCAAGTTTTTGCGCCAAAAGTACAAGGAACCTTGATTTTAGATCAAATCACTCGTGAAGAATCCCTGAAATTCTTTATTCTTATCTCGTCAGCAACCGCATCTAAACAGGATTGGAGTATCAATTTAGGGGATTATGCAGCAGCTAACGCTTTTCTCGATCAGTATGCTATTCATCGCTCTCAACAACAAGCTCCAGGTCGTTCTCTAGCCCTGAATTTTTCCTTATGGCAAGATATGGGCATGACGAATATCGGAGGAGAAACATTAGTTTTAATGGCTAAAGCCAAAGGACTTAATCCTCTACAACCAAAACAAGCTGTTCATACTTTTCTAGAAGCGTTATCTGAGTCTAGTCCAACTGTCCTTCATCTTATTGATCTCATTAAAACAAATGGATCCCATCCCAATCAAATAACAGAAGCGTTTACGAACTATGGAGCAAGTCAAACCCAACCTGTTGTTAAACCCCAAGGTGAGATATCTCAGTTGGTGTCAGACCAACATATCCCTGCTCCTATTAACCATAAGTCCCTATTACAAGAGATATTATCTCAACACCTAACCATTCCCCCAGAGCGACTTGAAGGACATCTTACTTTTACGGAGTTGGGTTTAGATTCCTTAATCGGTATTGAAGTCATTAAACAACTCAATCAAGCTTTGAATATCCAATTATCTCCGACTATTTTGTTTGAGTGTCAAAGTCCTGATGACTTAATTGATTACTTAGAAAAACGATATAGCCATCCTAGCAGTATTGATAAGGTTGCCACTGCATACGTACCCTCACAAAATACACAGACCTTATGCTCAGCTAAAACAGTATCGTTTGAGCAAGAGAATAGGAAAAAACCCTCTTCAGTGGATGACATTGCTATTATTGGAATGGCTTGTATCGTTCCTGGAGCCAAAAATTTAAGAGAATTTTGGAATTTACTCAAAGAAGGACGTTCTGCCATTACAGACGTACCGTCTGAGCGTTGGTTGCCTCAAGATTATTTTGATGAAACAGGGAAAGCGGGTTATGCCACTTATTGTAAGCAAGGGGGTTTTATTGATCATCCCTTTGACTTCGATCCCATGTTTTTTGGTATTTCTCCCCGCGAAGCTACCATTATGGACCCTCAACAACGTCTCTTCTTAGAGATGGCTTGGCAAGCCTTGCAACAAGCGGGTTACGGTGGGAACCATCGACCCAAAGATGTTGGGGTGTTTGTGGGTTGTGGACAAAATAACTATGTTGAACACTTTGTTAATTATCAATCCTACGGTGCTTTATGTCGCCGTTTAGACAACAGTGCTTGGTTTAAGCAACTACCTGATACCACTCGTCAATCGATTATAAAGACTATTTGTGATGTTCTCAAACCAGGTGAAATCTCTTCTGAGACAGCCGCTGGTAATGAGTTAAATCAACTTGCAGCAAGGGTAAGTCATTGTTTAGACCTCAAAGGACCAAGTTTAGCCCTAGGAACCGCTTGCTCTTCCTCTTTAGTAGCGTTACACCTTGCTTGTGAAAGTTTACGCTCTGGTCAAAGTTCTATGTCCATTGTCGGTGGCGTTAACTTAAACTTGAGTCCCACTCCCTTAACCTTTCTCAGTCGAGTTCAAGCCTTATCCCCTACAGCAACTTGTTATCCTTTTGATAGTCGAGCTAATGGGATGGTCATTGGGGAAGGAGCAGGAGCTTTAATTTTAAAGCCCTTATCAGCAGCGATCGCTGATGGTGATTACATCCATGCAGTGATTAAGGGATCGGCGGTGAATAATGATGGTCATTCTCAAGGAATTACAGCACCGAATCCCCAAGGACAAGCTGAAGCCATTTATCAAGCTTATGCTCAGTTTGGCATTGACCCGAATACCATTTCCCACATTGAAGCTCACGGAACAGGGACGTTATTAGGAGATCCTATTGAAATCGAAGGAATGACCCAAGCTTTTCGTCGCTTTACTCAGGGTTCGCAGTTTTGTACTGTTGGCTCGATTAAATCTTCTATTGGTCATGCTTTATCAGCGTCAGGGGTCATTAGTCTGATTAAAGTAGTGCTATCAATGCAAAAGGGAATGATTCCTGGAACGTTAGGTTACAAAACGCCTAATCCTAATATTAATTTTGCTCAAACACCCTTTTATGTGGTAGGAGAAAGTGGTAAGTCTTGGACTCAAGGAGATGAACCCTTACGGGCTGGGATTAACGGTTTTGGCTTTGGTGGTACTAATGCCCATATTGTTCTTGAACAAGCCCCTATTTTAACCGCTAAACGCCCTGATACAAACTCATCTAGTCCCCATCTGTTCAGATTGACGGCTCGTAACCAAAAGGTCTTACAAAAAGTTGCTCAGCAATTATACGACCATATCCAAG
>JASJDW010000199.1 GCA_030064955.1 Crocosphaera sp. | reverse complement strand
AGTTGTAGTAACAACCTGGGGTTTATGGTTGATTCGCCAGTCAGGTTGGCTTCAGTGGCCTGCACTAGCTTCCTATGATTATATGACCCGTCTTTCTTCTCATGATTCCCCTGATCCTCGTCTTCTCATTGTTGGGGTCACCGAACAAGATTTGCAAAATCAGCAAACATCAACATTATCTGATCAAACACTCGCTCAAGTTATTGAAACCATACAAGACTATAAACCTGCTGTTATTGGCTTAAATATATTGCGGGATATTCCTCAACCTCCTGGAACGGAACAATTATACAAAGCTTTTGAAAAAGATAATGTTATTGTTGTTAACAGTTTACCTGGTACAAGAGGAGATTATTTGGGAGCGTCACCACCACCTGGTGTTCCTTCTTCACGCATAGGATTTACCGATATACTATTGGATAACGATAATGTGGTACGTCGTTCTTTGGTCTATACACAGACTTCTGATGGTACACGAAAGGCTTATTCTTTCCCTCTTCAAGTTAGTCGTAAGTATTTACAATCCCATAAAAAACTAGATGATTTTCAAGTTACTTCTGATAACCTTAAGATCAACTCTACTATTTTTCCTATTCTAATTCCTACCTCCGGTGGTTACAGCTTAACTCAATCAAACGCTGGAGGATGGCAAATTTTAGTGCGATATCGTTCCCAGAAAATTGCCCGTTTAATCAGTATGAAACAAGCTTTAAATAAGGATTTTGATACTCAATGGATTAAAGATAAAATTGTTTTAATTGGTTATATGGCTGGTAGTGAAGGTACTTCATTTCTGACCCCTTATAGTCACAATGCTGAATATATTCTTGAAACGCCTAGTATCAAAATTTATGGTAGTGTAATCAGCCAAATTTTGAATGCAGTTTTAGATGGGGACAATTTATTAGTTCCACTACCTGATTATGTGGAGTGGATATTAATTATTGCCTGGGGATTTATTGGTACAATTACGGCCTGGTATTATTGGTATTTCAAGAATTTTTTATGGTTTGCCTACACTATATTTGGAATTGCGCTGTTACTAGCAATTGCTTATTTTATCTTCTTTACCTTTGGCTGGTGGTTGCCTCTTGTTCCTAGTTTATTAATGTTTTTTAGTGCAACGATTGTTACTTGTTTTTTAAATAAAGATTTAATTGACAAGTTTTACGCAAAAGAAAGCTTGATAAAAATATTGCAGGAGTATCAAGACAATTTACTAGAGGCTAAAATTGCGGTTAGTTTATGGATAGAGTCTTTTCCTAAAAATCGTACTTTAGTTTTATATGAAATAATAGTACCTGTATTACAACAATGTAAAAGTACAATTGACATGGCAAAGATATATCAAGTATTGGGTTGGCTTCCTGAACCTATTCCTGTGGTTTTTTATCCATCACTGTCTGTATTTTTAGATGTTAGCCAAAGCATTGATAATTTGATTAAGCAATTCTCAATATCAGATGAACCCATTGGTATCGAAACATTAATTAATAAGCTTAAAAATATTGACAAAACTTTTGAGGAGAAGTCTAAATTTCAATACAAAACTGAATTTACAAAAATAGCGAAAGAATGGATCGTTATTCTTCAAGATACAAACTCCATATCTCCAACTTCTAAGTAAGTCAGCATAATTAGTTGATGAAACTTTATTCAGAGTAAAAGACAAAGGAAGAGATTATTATGTCTTTGCATAGTAATTGCTATAATTTTAAAAAGTTAGTGTAAATCTTCATTAATAAGTCAAAAATTGAATTATAAAAATTTAGTTTTTTCAAGTCATGCTATCCAACAAATGTTTTTTCGACGAATCACTAAACAAGAAGTGAAAACTGCTATTAATTATGGAGAAGTTATTGAAGAAAACCCTAATGATCATCCATTTCCTAGTTATTTAATTCTAGATTTTGTTAATGGTCAACCAATTCATGTCGTTTTGTCTTATGATGAAGTTAAGGGAATAGGATATGTAGTAACTGCTTATATTCCCGATAATCAATTATGGACTAATAATTTTAGAAAACGGAGATAATGATTATGGAATGTGTAATTTGTAAACATGGGAAAACTCAACCAGGATTTGTTACCGTAACCTTAGAAAGAGATAACTGTATTGTTATTTTCAAACGAGTTCCCGCAGATATTTGTGAGAATTGTGGTGAATATTATTTAAGTGAATTAGTAACAGAAACTGTTTTAACGAAAGCTGAAGATGCAGTTAACAAAGGGGCTGAAGTAGAAATTATTCGTTATGTTGCTTAAACTTGTATCTATCTTTTTACTGTGTTTTTTTATCCATCACTGTCTGTATTTTTAAATATGAGCTAAAGTGTTGATTATTCAATGCTTTAATTAAGTTAGAAACTTGACAATGATGGGTTTTTGTTAATTGTTCAATTTTTTCGTAGGTGGTTTCGTCTAGTTCAATTTCTAATTTTTTCATTTGTTTCTTTTTATTAAACTAAAGTTTTTTCAATTGTAACATAAAATATAGTCATTCTATTTTGACGAAAATAGACGATTTAGAAAGAAACATAAAACTCAAAAGGCAGGATCAGAAATCATCTTACTGAAATATTGACAACTATATTATGGCGAATTATTCCTAGAATCATTCAATGAAAACTTGACAAAACAGTTAATAGTAACTGTCCTTGGTTAACATTTCTAACCTTCAATATCTCATGTGCAATAGCAAAATTTGTTCAGATTGTTAAGTTTATGGGATAATTTGTAACATAGATATTAAGATTTGCTTAAAGTAGAGCAATGACTGAGAGACCCCAAGAAAAGACCCTAGCTGAACTCGCACCAGCTAACCACGAATGTCGTCTCTGTGGCTATGTTTATGAGCCAAACAAAGGCGATGCTAAAGGAAACGTTCCCCCTGGAACCCCTTTTTCCGAACTCCCTGACGGCTGGAAATGCCCCGTCTGTGGTGCAAAAACAAACCAGTTCGTCAGTATTGGCGCAACAAACGCTCCCTCTGGGTTCCAACAAAACCTAAACTATGGCTTTGGTGTCAACAACTTGACTCCAAATCAAAAAAATCTCCTAATTTTTGGAGGATTAGCCATAGGTTTTCTGTTTTTTCTCAGTTTATACGGGTTAAATTAACTCTTTAACCTTGATAAGTCTGTAAAACAGGGTTAAACATTGAACACAACCCAATCGAACTTTTATCAGCCTATTTACCTTGTGTTTATGAGAAAACTGAAACAATTTGTAATATTAATAGCCATTTCCTTATTTTGCATTAGTTGCAGTCAAGTTCCTTCTACCCTCGATAACCCTTGGAAGACACTTTCTCTGCAAACCGATGTCACCTTTGCAGACATTGCCTTTACCGATGATCCCGATCACGGTTGGTTAGTAGGGACAAAAGCAGCCCTATTTGAAACAACCGATGGAGGAGACTCCTGGCAAGAACGAAAACTCGACCTCGGTGACGAAAAAATTAGTTTCACTGCCGTTAGCTTCAATGGAGACGAAGGTTGGATCACAGGGAAACCTGCTATCCTACTCCATACCGAAGATGGTGGGGAAAACTGGTCCCGCATTCCCCTTAGTGAAAAGCTTCCTGGCGCACCAGATGGAGTGATTGCCCTTGCCCCTGAAACCGCTGAAATGGTCACCGACTTAGGGGCTATTTATAAAACTGACAACGGCGGTAAAACCTGGTCTGCATTAGTAGAAGGGGCTGTTGGGGTTGCCCGTAACATTGAGCGATCGCCCGATGGCCGTTACGTGGCTGTGTCTGCGCGGGGTAACTTCTATTCCACCTGGGAACCCGGACAAAGCGAATGGACTCCCCATAACCGTAACTCATCCCGAAGATTACAAGCAATGGGTTACAGTGAGGAAGGAGGTCTATGGCTAGTTGCCAGAGGTGGACAACTTCAATTTACTTCCCCAGAAGACTTAGAAGACTGGCAAGAAGTGGTTTATCCCGAACCTTCTACCAGTTGGGGTTTACTAGATTTAGCCTATCGCACCCCCGAAGAACTTTGGGTAGCTGGTGGTAGTGGCAACTTATTAGTAAGCTCTGATAATGGGGAAACCTGGAAGAAGGATCGTGCCATTGAAAACGTACCCTCTAACCTTTATAAAATCGTTTTTGTTAATTCTGAGAAAGGTTTTATTTTGGGACAAGACGGTATTTTACTTAAATATGAACCCACCTCAGAAGCAGCTTAACCATTTCTGATTGAAAGAAGTCTACAAGACTGTTTCAGAATCGTAGTAGACTAGATTTTGCCATTCGTAATTGATTTCAGAGGAGAAACTTAAAATGTCAGGTGTTACCGGAGAACGTCCATTTACCGATATTGTCACCAGTATTCGTTACTGGGTTATTCATAGCATCACCATTCCCATGTTATTTATTGCCGGTTGGCTGTTTGTTAGCACTGGGTTAGCTTATGATGCTTTTGGGACTCCCCGTCCTGATGAGTATTTTACTCAAGAACGTCAAGAGTTACCCATTATTCAAGACCGTTTTGAAGCGGGTAACCAAATCAAAGAATTTAATAACTAATTTAGTTTAGAAGAGGTTTAACACAATGGCAGACAACGTTAATCAACCCACATCTTATCCCATTTTTACCGTAAGATGGCTAGCCGTTCATACCTTAGCCGTTCCTTCCGTCTTCTTTGTCGGTGCGATCGCCGCTATGCAGTTTATTCAACGCTAGGAGTTTATTCATGGACAGAAATCAAAATCCTAACCGTCAACCCGTCGAACTTAACCGTACATCCCTTTACTTAGGATTACTTTTAATCGCGGTTCTTGGCATTCTTTTTTCTAGCTATTTCTTTAACTAATTCGTTTTTTTAAACACTATCTAGGAGGTACAATCATGTTTGCAGAAGGTAGAATTCCCCTTTGGCTTGTGGGTTTAATTGCTGGTATGGGAGCCATTTCCGTTCTAGGTCTTTTCTTCTATGGAGCTTATGCTGGTTTAGGATCTTCTCTCTAGAAGTAAAGCATGATCATCTTAAGTTGAAAACTTAGAAATAATTTTCTCCATAACCGCCTGTTAATGACAATGGGCGGTCTTTTTGTTGGAAGAATTATATGAGTTCTACACTCCCCACACTCAACTAACTAAAATTTTGATACACCCAATTGAAAACTGCTATATATTTGTGGGCGCGTCATACCATGGTCTTAAGTCCCCCACAAAATTCTAAGCCATTGGTTAAGTTGTTGTTCAAGCAACTCATTGGGGCTTATTGTAGACATCGGAAAAAGTAAACATGGACAAAGGAGGGCTAAATGCCCCCTCATTGGTGGTAAGCAAAACGAAAAAATCTTACACTAATACCCCGATTAATTTGGGGGTCTAGCGATAGGAAACCAGTAAGGGAATCTCTTTCACGCCTTCAGCTTGGTAACGGCTCATTAAGGCTTGAAAATTGTCCCACTCGGAGTCTGTCTCGATTTTGATGTCTTGAAGCGTGCCAGGGACATTATGATTTGGGTAGATTGAAAATCCCCCCCGCTTAACATCGTTCACATAGAAAGAAATTGGACTAATTTGATAAAAATAGCCATCAATTTCAAAGCTTGTAAAGCGAATCGGTTGCGGGCGTACAACAAAATGTTCTAAATCCGTGTTTTTTTGGGAAGGAATTGGGCCAGTATCGACTTCATCTTCTTTCCCCCCGTTTCCCGTTAAGATTGTCCATTCCCCATCAAGTAAAACCTTTTCGGTATCAACAGCTATTAAAGTCCCTTTCCCTTTGTTTTTGTACCTATGAATAAGTATCAAAATTTTGGGATAAGTTTTATAATAAGTCTTGACTTCGGTTACTAAGGGTTTAACATTTTCCGTGGGTTGAGAACCCACGCTAAGGAGTAATTGATTGGGTCTGACGAAAGCATAAATCAGTAAAACAATTCCGATCCAGATGAGGGTTTCCTTAAAGTTGTCCGTCAGGAATGACAATAACAATTTCTGTAGAGTCGTGTCTTTTCGCTGTTTCTTCATGCTTAAAAGTCAAATTCATCATATTTAAGGTGAAAACACAGAAACTAAGCGTAAGCATACTTACTAGAAATTGAGCGAGTAGATTACCACAAAAATGACGAGGAGGATCAGGTTTTGGACTAGGTAAATCATTTTTCTTTTTAAACATTAAATCCTCATAATCTAAGGTTGTGGATAGCCTAAAAGGTCATCAAGTTTTCTATGAATCGTGTTTTGGTTATTGCCTGTGTATTCCCAAATTTTTAACTGAAAATTACGATGCCAATAAGGTACATCAACATCAAAAGCGTAACTACTCGTAAAAGGTGGCAACTGAATAATCTTTATTTGATTAAGATAGATTTTTCCTACTTTTAAAACAGTGTCGGGTTGAGTTCCCCCAGCATTTAAACTTGTTAGCATTTTTGCAAAATACCGCCCTCCATATCTCCAATTAGGTTTAGCTTCGTTATTGGCACAAAAAACGGCAATAATAGGGGCATCAATGGTATAACCTAGTTGAATTTTGGGAATAGGTTTATATCTTTCTAAAACAGGATTAACAGATACCGCGTCAAAAGTTTGATCAAAAATAATAGACCAGTTAAAGCGGTTGGTAAACTGATATTCAACAGCCATTTTCAGTTAAGAATTAAGATTGAACTCGACACAATCAAGCCAATCATTAACATTAACTCGAGAAACATCGCCTAAGAATTCAGTTAATTCTGTCGGAGTTAACTCTAAATCAAGAAAGCGGTCAATCGCTTTTTGTCCTTCTAAATATCGGTTAAAAAGGTCTTCATCCCATTCTTGAGATAAAGTTTCAGGCAGTATTAAATTTAGATCGTTTTTGAGTTGATTTTTATTCATGATTAGCTTGATTAATTATTAATCTCTACGCCATTCTTCAGGACTGGCAGAAATAAAATGAGTAGAAGCAATAGCCGAATCAAGAAGTCCTTGAACCGCCTCTTGAAAGTATTTAACCGTAGCGGTTTGACCTAAAGGAATAGTATAAGAAGCCCCTTGATTTTTCTGATACTTTCGTCCAGTAATGTCAGATATAGCGGAAACTTTAGATCCTTTAACGGTCAAATTAACCTTTGCAGGAACAAAAGATCCATTCTCGTTGTAATCCGTTAAGGTTGTCGCCTCGATGCCAAACAAAGACTTATTCGCTAACCCATCGAAATAAGTTCTTGCACGAGTATTCCAGGTGAATTGAATCTTAGCGGCTGCGTTAGTATCAGGTAAACCAAAAGCGATGATACCAGCATTAACAGAATCTCCAAGGTCAGGTCGAGTGATGGTACGCTCTGGCCCCTCTCCCTCTTTCCAGTCAGCATACTTCCTAATATCTAAATTCGCTGGTAAAGTGCTAATATCGACTTTAGCCAGCTTTAGCGCGTCATAAACTCGTTCTAAGTCTGAAAAACGTTTTCTAGCCATGTTTTTCTATTAATTAATTTGATTACATTTTCATACTGCCATAGAAAAATCCCAAAAAAACGTCACGGAAGGTCTATAGACCTTCCTGGTTATAAGAGCATCAATATTCAGTAACCAAAGCGTTGAGATAAGTAAACGTGCGATCGTACAAAGGAATCAGATCCGGTTTACCCCAAAGATTAGCATGAGCATATTGAAAGCGAACCGTTGCCACCGGTCGTCGACGGGGTTCACGAATCAACTCTCCTAATATGTTCTGTTGAGGGGGAATGGTGGGATAGGCTAGTGATGGATCTTCATTAATAGCAACTGTTAACTTTTTCTCTTGAAAAGAATGTAATTGTAGATTTAATATTTTTTTGATTAATTGTTTGGCTTCAGACACATTATAACCAAGTATTTGTAGTTGATATCCCTTATCTTTATCCGTATAATTGTAATAATCTTTTCCTTTTTTCCAAGTGTAACCATTACTGCCCCCAAACTCAGTTTTAATTTTTTTAGCTAACGTAATGAGTTCAGCCTTAGTAATGGTTTCAGAATCTTTATCCATTAACCGAAAACTAATCCGACCATCAACGGCATTATATCCCTCTTCAATGTCTCCAGCATCCTCTTTAAAATATAAAATAATTTGAGGTCGATATTTACGAATCGAGTCAAAAGATCCTTTAGGCATTCCCACGAAAGGAGCTTGATAATCTTGTGCTTTTCTAAGTGTTAGAAAATACAAATTTTGCTTTAACAACATAATTAAAGCAGAATCGCTATCATAAATGGTGCAAGCTTGCCTCAAAGACGCTCTAGGGGTATTAATATTAGGTGTCCATTCGTCTCCCCCCAGGTCAGAAAAAGCCTCTCTAACCTCTTTATTATGAAGTTTACGAATAACACTTTGTAAGTGTTCAAAATCGTTATAATCTAAAGGTAAAACCATAATATTTTTCTAAATTGATGTTTTTAAATCAGAGGTTTGAAGGTCAGGGGATTGACTATTAGTCTTCCCAGTCTCTTCCGCCGTTTTCTTCGTATCTTCGTTGTCTTTGACGGTTGTTTTTATTGTCTCAAACTGAGATTTTATCTCGTTGATGTTTTCTTGAGTCTCTTGGACTTGTTCAGTAATTTCTGTTAAATTACTAACCACTTCTTCGGCATTCTGGATGCCATCAATAACGTTTTGAACCGTTCTTAAACGTCCTGTTTTAACCCGTATATTCTCATCCATCCATTCGTAAGCGTTTTCGAGTATTACACCGCTTCTTTTGAGTGCGTTACCGATTTTCCCTGTGTATTGAGCCATAATTTCTAATCCTTCAGCGATCCCCGCTAAACTATTAAGAGTAAGTTCGTAAATTTGCATCGTAGCCGTATAAATCGCGCTGGTTTTTTTCCATCCTTCTGATAGTCCGTTGTACAATTGTTCACCGACAATAGACTTAATGGTTCCACTCACAAACCCCCCCACTAAACCGTTAATGTCAATGGGGGTATCGTCTTCATCTCTAATACCAACCAAGTTCAATCCACTATTAATAAAATAGCTCAAACTATCGCCTAGATTACGGCTAAGCTGTGCAGCATTATGGATTAAAAGCATAGTATTAAGGACGTTTAAGGCACGGTCAAAGCGAATGGATTGAGAAAACCGCTTTAACCATCCTGATAACCCGCCAGGGACTTGATCCCCCAATTTTTGGTCAATTCGGTAAAGAATGGCTAGATCAATTAATTGACCGCCGGCATTAATCGCATTAATAGCGTTGGTGTTTTTATGAATTGATTTCTGAATTTGTCTTAAGCAGGGATCACACATTTCGTTATCCTCTGGTGGTGGTGGGGGTGGTCGTCTTCCCGGTGGTTTTGAGCGTCCTGGCCGAACAAATTTAACCGCCCCATTTTTGACGGACGGTTTAGGGATTTTTGGTGGCGCAACTGTTACCACGTCAGAGCCAAAAAATTAAGCAAATTGACCGTTAGGGGTGTCGGCTGCATCGCCTAATGGCAGCACTTCAAGCCAAGGTGTGATGGATTGTTTATGGGCAATAGATACGCCAGTGGTGAAGCTGGTGATCGTTTGTTCTTGGTTTTGGGTTTCAGCGATCAGTTGGGTTCCGGCCCAATGAGAAATTTTGGGGGAATGAATGGCACTACCATCTGTATCAAGGCCGGTGATCAAAAATGCGGTGGCATAGTAGCGGTTGTACAAACACCGGCCAGCCAAGTCTAAAATTTGCTCAACGCTAGTACAATTAGCAAGATAATTATCAAAAGTTGTAGATCTAAGCATTTTATTTATTTCATCTTTTTTTCTAATTTATTCTTGATTGTTTTTGATAGCAACTACAGAAAATATCTATTTTCCGTAGTAACGCTGATTACCCTAAACCCAGTCTATGGGTACATTGTAGATAGATTTTTAATTTGTTAAATAGTTAGGGACTACAGAGTTAAGTAGATTCATTATCAAAATCTGTAGTCTTTTCTCCTTTTAAAAATGAGGTTTTAAAATGACAGTTGGTGGTAAAGTTAAAGTTTTAAATGCCGGGGAATGGTCTCGCTTAGAAAAAGTTGGACAATCGATCACCCATCAAACCATTTGGGCTTTACTCCGGTTCACGGGGTGTCGATCGCAAGAGGCCAGATTATTGAAGGTAGACAATGTATACTCAGATCCCGTTAAGGGGGTCATCCGAGATTCGGTCTACTTTCCCAAAACCATTCGTAAAGGCAAAAAGTGGTCGATCAGTGTTCCTGTGACTGAGAAGCTGAAATGGTACTTAGAAAGATATCAAGCCCCCACATCCGGTTATCTGTTCCCCTCCCCTCGCAACCCAGAAAAACCCATTTCCTATGAGGCGGTGTACAAATATATGAAGGATGCAGTGGCCAAAGCAGGATTAGGCCATCACAAAATTGCCACCCATTCAGGACGCAGATCCTTGATCACTCACCTGCACAGTAATGGGGTTAGCTTAAGAACTATCCAAGGGATAACCGGCCATCGAAGCTTACAAAACTTACAGACGTATGTGGAGGTGTATGACAATTTGATCCGATCTGCCCTTGGCGGGGCTTGTCTCTAGATGAACCCTTAATTTTCTTTTTGGGGGGAACGATCGGGGGAGAGCGTCACCGATTCCCCTCAATTGGATTAAGCACGATTATTAATCATTTCATTTTCGATGGAGTTTTAGAAAACTGATGAATTTTAACAATAAGAGTTTTTTTGAATGTTTGATTGACGACTTCCTGCTAGGATTAGAGGTTTTGGGAAAACAAATTAATTATATTCTTTGTACCCCAGGATTAAATATATTATTCTGGCTAATTATGATTGAATTATTAATCGCATTAGTGTTAACAGATGTTTCCTCAACTCACACAATTGATCAGGTCTGGTAAAAGTTGGACAATTGGGGGGATGAGTGAGTAATAAATTAGTACAGCTAAAAACATATTACAAGTGTTGGTTTACCAATTGTCCACAAAAATAAACGAATTGAATAGGGTTAATCCCCTACGAGAAGCTGTGTTTAACCGGTGCCATGAACCCTGAATGTAGTGTACTACTTCAAGGGGTAGCAGCCTATACCCCCTTACCATTCCTTAATCCAATCAATTATCTTTTCTAAGGGGATTTCTTCTCTGATCCAAGCTTCAATTAATCCTTTACGTTTTCGGGCTAATTGACTTTCAGTATTCCCTCCTTTAATATGAATATGTTTCGTTTTTCCTTTTTCTTTATAGGAAAAGCGAAAATACTTTTTAGTCTTACCAGCCGACCCCCCTGGCTGGTATTCGCTAACCGCAAGTTCAGAAATATTTCTAGGGTTATCGAATACTTTTTTGAAATCCTCGGAACTCGCATTATTAGGAGAACCTCTAGGGTTACAGAATACTTTTTTGTCGGTGTCTAGCTCCCAGTCACGCATTCCGTAATAATCTGAATAACGAGGCTCGGAAATGTCAGGGTTATCGAATAACTCTTTTTGTTCCATTGGTTAGGTTTCTGATAAAAGAGGACTGATATCAGCAGGATTTTTAGAGGTTGTTGAAATAGTGAAATTATCTTCAATATCCAGTGTTACTGTTATGATTAAATCTGGCCTAATTAGAATATCCATTTTTTTTAACGTAGATAATTGTTGTAACTGAAATCCCAGTAGTTTTAATGCCCCAACTTCTCTAAACATTGAGAGTAATTCAAGGGTGTTATGGGAATGGGTAAAGAACTTTTCTAAGATTATGTTTTGAGGATAAGGGAAAAGTTCACGGTTAAAATTTTCTTTGTAGTCTTCTGTAGGAAGAAAAACTAGGCTATTTTCAAAGCAGAATGGACACATAAAATTTGAGGTTTTGGGGTCAGTCAAAGACCCTGTAGTGGCTACAATTCCATGACAATTTTCACAGTAATAAATGTTTAAGTTTGTGGGATTGGTTGTGATTTCCATGTTTTGTTGATTGTTGCAGTGACAAAGCTATGAATGGGAATAAATAGAAAACTTGCTTACTAATTAGTAAGTCGTTAATCATCAAGTAAGAGAAATAGAATGATCCAGAGTCATACGGTTTGGAGAATGTCAAAGTAAATAAGCATTTTAGATTAATCCAAGAATAAACATTTCTTCCGGTTCATGGTTCATAAAGAGCCACTTTTCGTTAAGCCTAAACCAAAAATAATTACAAGATACTTCATCATCTTTTAATAGTGTCCTGTAAGTGATAAAAGCAAAGTAACTTAAATAAAATCCTCTTAAGAAAAGATAAACGCTTTCAGCTACTTCATGGGTTTTCCAGTATAAAGCCTCGTCTATTTGCTCCCAATCAGGTGGTGTGTCCATTTCTTCTTTTTTTTTACTACTGTTATGATTTAGATTCTATTCTTAATTTTACTTAGGTGTAAAGTGTCCCTTGTTCTAAGGCTTCGTTATAACTTTCACAACAAGGGCAAACCCAAAAACCGTCAGGATACTCCCCATTTTCATCGGGCAAACATCCTGCTAATTCAGGGTCAAAATACCTAGCATCACCACCGCAGTAATTACATTTTTCATCAATAATTTCGTAGTCAATAGGGGTGTTGTACCAATTAGGATCAGCGAAAAACATTGGAATTGTCATGATCATTTCCTTTAACTAAATTTTTCCAAAAATTACTACTTTTAAGTCCCAAATTTGGGGGGTGGGTTGTGGCCAGAACACACCGCTAGGGTGGTTGGGGGGGGTTGGGTTTTGAGCCTATATATAAGGTGAAAATTTTTCCCGATCGCCCTGCAGTTTTCTAAAACTTACGAACCCTCCCGTCACGGAAATTCCCACGGCTCCCCCCATGCCCGAACCGATCGCCACCAATTGGGGATGGTCTTAAACCATTCAAGGGCGCGATCGCAATTTCTCTCAAACCTCGGTATCATGGAAATAAGTCTTTTAAATTGTGCATCCCCCCCCAAGGGGGGGTTACTGGTTAGTTAGGTGTAATGCTTAGTCATTAGGTAATTTCGATACATCAATTCCTAATGACTTAGCAAGAGTTTTAAGAGAGCAATTAAGACAAACCGCTAAGGCTACAGCACTATCTAACTTAGGCATTCTTTTACCAGATGCCCAAGAATTGACAGTTATCTCAGGAATTCCCGTTTTTTGACTGAATTCTCTTTGAGTCATACCTAAATCAGCGATTAGTCCTTTCAATGTTTGCTCTGTATGGTGATCATTGTTTGTTTTCATTTTAGCAGATCATCCATACAGTAGTATTGACAAAACAGCTTATCCATACTACTGTATAGAAAGTAAACGACAGTTAACTGACTCACCAAGGGGATCAGGGCTAATGTATCCATAGGTGGTGAATCAGACTCACTGTAAGTCTAGGTTCATTTCGTTAACAGGAGAATGCCTATAACAAATCGTTTCCTCATCTCTAGAAAATAAGCCTTTTACGGCAAAAGCAAAACTTATTTATTCAGTTAAATAGGGGGAGTTATTCCCCATTTTTCCTTATGCTTTACTACCGTTTTGACTGCGATCATTGCGGTCAATCTACCCACATCTCAGACGAAAAAGAGTTTCAAGAAATTCAAGAGAAAGGTTACACTTTTTGTTTTTCTTGTGGCCATAGTCATTACTACAACTTCCAGACAGTCGCTAACGATCGCATTGAAGGCAACCTAAAGGCTTATGGTTCCTTTGCTGCTCAGTGGCTAGGGAAAAGGGATGAAATGCCCGATCCTTTAGACATGATCCCTTCAGTTGAAGAAGGGGTTG
>JASJDW010000198.1 GCA_030064955.1 Crocosphaera sp. | reverse complement strand
TCTGAACATTGTTCTTGACTAATTAAAATAAAATGACTTTGATGTTTAATCTCTGTAATGAGTTTGAGAAAGTTTTGATAATTACTGTATTTGGGTTGATATTGACCAGAAAATTCACCAGGGATAAAAATGTTTTGAACATCATCTAGAATAATTAAACATTTTTGAGTAATTAAAATGTCTAATAATTGTCTAATCTTATCGTCGGTAGTTTCTTTTGGCTCTTTTTCACAAATATTCAATATATCGTCAAGTAATAAATCGAGAGATTTAGGAAATTTTAGATTTTTCCAGATAATAACTTCAAATTGTTGTAAGTTGAGATCGATAAAACGTTTAACTAAGGTTGTTTTTCCAATACCCAATAATCCTAAGACTGAGATAAAAGGGATGTTTTGATTCAATATCCAATTAGATAGAGTTGTTAGTTCAGTTTCTCTATCATAAAAATCAATAATTGTAGGTGCTAAAGTTAAATCATGATTAGAACATCGAGATATTGTATGTGTGTTGCTTTGATTATCTTTTGAATTGGGTAATGTTTGAGAACCAAAGTTAAAGTTATGGTTGTTGTTTTGTATAATAATTGGCGATGAACTTACTTGTAATCTTTCAATGGTAGAACGAAAATTACGCTTATTAATCTCTTCATCTAATTGTTCAGATAATAGTTGCCATAATTTATAACCCACGTCTCCTACATGGTTCGTAGTAACATGACACTTCTCAGCAATACTATCATAAGTTTCTCGTTCCCAAGTTCCCTTAACTACCGCTTCTTGAATATGATCTAAATGCTTTCCCGTCTGCTCAAAAACTAAATTATCTACAAATTGTAATACTTCATTTAGACTCATAGAAAGTTCACCAAATCAAGGCTTTACTCATTATAGCTGAAGTTTATCCAATGTTTTCAGTTGTTTATATAAAATTTTTAGTACAAACATCAGGTTAAATCAGGTCTTATAGGATGGCAAGTGGTTAAAAATTTTGTCATGATGAGTAAGTTGGCAAAACAACCAAAACTATGAAATATGAAATTGTTAAGGAGAACAATCACTCAAAAAAACAAGAACAAGAGCAAACTTTTGCAGAACAACCTAAGTGGACTCTGGAAGAAATAGCACTTTCAAAAAAAAACACTCGATCAGATTGATGAAATGATTGCTTACATACAAAGCAAGGAAAAACTTTTATCCGAGTGGGAATTCAATCGTTTTTTGAAAACAGGAAGTGCTTTAAGCGTTAATTTTTTCGGAGTTCCTGGTACTGGTAAAAGTATAACCGCTGAAGCCATTGCTCACAAGCTTGGAATGTCTATCATTAGAGTTAACTATGGTGAAGTTGAATCTTCATTAGTTGGTGGAACATCTGATAACTTAGTTTTAATATTTAAGAAAGCAGAAGAAACAAACAGTTTATTGTTTTTTGATGAGGCTGATTCTGTACTAAGTAGAAGGATTTCAAATTTATCACAAGCTGCTGATCATGGAGTGAACTCAGCAAAAAGTACCTTACTTACACTGTTAGATAAGTTCAATGGGGTTATTATTTTTGCGACTAATCTATTTGATAATTATGATGAAGCATTTGTAAGAAGGATTCTTTTTAACGTAGAATTTTTAGCTCCTGATCTAGAAATGCGACAACAATTATGGAGGTTTCATTTATCTGAGAAAGTACCCAAAGAAGTTAGCTACGAATCTTTAGCTAATATTAGTAATGGCCTTTGTGGTGGTGATATCAAAAACATTACTATCAAATTAGGCTTGAGATTATTAACTGGAAAAATTAGCACTATTGATGAGTCTCTGGTCAGAGACGAGATAGAAAGCTATACAGAAGTCAAAAAACGGCAACATAGAGAGCAATTTTTTACAGAAACTTCTGTTAATGGTTTTGATGAAAATACAAATGTTGTAGAGGAATAAATTTATGGATCCATTTACAATTAGTTGGCTTATAGGTTCTTTTATTGCTGGTGCTGCTATCGGCTATTTCTGGGACGAAATTAAAGAATGGGCTACTCAAGTAATTAGTAATATTCTTGATTCTATTAACCGCGCAATTGAAATAACTTCAGATGCGATGGTTTATCTTGTAAAACAAGGTTCTCGTGTTTATGAAAGGGTTGAAATTTATGTACGAAATAGAATGACTGGTGAGACAAAACTAAGATACAAAGAAAAGGAAATTCCTCGCAGCGATATACCCGATGAAGTAGAAGAACAATTTAAACAAAAATCAAAAGTACCAGTTTTACAATATGAAACTTAGGAGATAGTTCATGGTGGATAAACAAGAGAGCATTCAACAAAAGTGGAATAAGCTATTCAATACTGTAACCAATATTCCTAAAAAAATCGCAGACGCAGTTGAAGAAGGAAAAATGGGAAATCCTAATTTAATTTGTGTTCAAGATGGAGTATTGGACTTTGATCTTATTGAAGATGATGTTAGACAGATTCACAGAAATCTCAAAGCTAGAGGAGATATAGTTCTTGGAAGTCATCTTATCCTATACCATACAAGTAAATTAATGGAAATCGTGACGTATACTGAGAGAGGTGATCAAACCTTTTCAATCACAGTTGATGCCCAGTTAAAAAAAGTAATCAACATTCCACAAAATATAAGAGATGAATTACAACAAAATGGGCGCGTTGAACTGAGTCTAAAAATTTAGTTATATAATCTAAACTATATAACTAAAACAAACTTTTTAAAGTGTATTAGGAAAATACAATGCGCCTTAAATTCTGATTTAGTTTACAGCATAAAGTATTTATGGTTAAAGGAATCTCTTTCAATGTATAATCTCCTTCTCAACAATCTTCAATGGTCTATGCTGAAATTCAAACCTCAATACACATAACCTGTTATAACCTGTTATAAAAATCAGGAGTAAACATAACATTTATTGGGGCTTACTATCTACTATTTCTCCAATTGACAACATTTAATTCTGGAACTCGCTCAAATTCTTTGATATTTGAGGTTACAACAGTCAGATAATTCGCTTTTGCTGTGGCTGCAATTAACAAATCATACGCACCAATAGGAGAACCTTGTGCTTTGAGTATGGTGCGGATTTTGGCTGCTTCGGTAGCTTCCCTCTCAGTCAAGAGCAAAATGGTGATACTATCTAGAAAATCCTCCATTACAAGACGAATTTTAGCCATCTTTTCTGGGTTAAGGAGCATTCCATAGTTTATTTCCATCAAGGTAATGGCAGAAATAAACACATCACTGGGAGTCATTAACTTGATATGTCGCAGTGTGTTGCGTTCTCCTCTAGCGAAGTCACTGACGGTACAGGTATCTAAGAGATAAGTCATCAGATTAAGTCTTCTTCCGTTGGAGGCTGTAATTCAGAGCGATAGGATTCAAAAGGAATGATCTTCTTATCTCCTTCAAAATTATCAATTAATTTCGACCAAGTTGATAATTGATTTTCAGATAACCAGGCTACTAATGCCTCTCGAACGATCGCATTTCGCTTTTTTCCCGTCACTTGACAAACTTGCTTTAATTTCTCCCCTAATTCGTCTTCGATATACACATTAAAGTTCATGGTCATATCCTCAAATTTTATAACATACTATAACAGGTTAGCTTGCTAGTCTTGCCAAACAGTACAAACGTTCACAAACGAACCATAAAATACAATCCCAGAAGTAGCTAACTATTACAGTAGCGATCGCTTACTAAAAACCCTAGCACTATAGTTTAAATTCCAATCTACATAACAGGTGAGCTTGGTAGTCTTGCCAACCAGTACAAACGTTCACAAACGAACTATAAGATACAATCTCAGAAGTAGTTAACTGTTACAACTACTTAATCGATACATATAAAATAAAAGCAGGCCACCAAGAGACATCAAGCAAATATATCCTTCACCGAAGTTTAACTCATGAATGAACCGTCTACTGTTACTTATCCCACGGCAGAAATCCTCAAGCGCATTGAGGATAAGCTAGACAGCAATCATAAAGAAGTTAATCAGAAATTTGACAAGATCAATGAGCGTCTTACCAACTTAGAAGTAGGACAAGCACAGTTGACTGAGAAAGTTAATGGTATAGATAAGCGACTAGAAAAAGTAGAAAGCAATCAAGACATCTTGGTTAAGGAAGTATCTGACCTAAAGGGAGTTAAATCTCTGATTATTCCTATCATTGTCGCTGTAATGACTGCTTTCTTGACTTTGATGGCTCGATTGATCCCTAACATTTTCCAGTAATCAATCAAGATGGCCACCACACCATCCACCGTTTAAACCTCAAGTTATATAACAGGTTATAACAGGTTAGCTTTTCTACTCTTTCCAAGTAATACAAAAGTTCACCAACGAACCATAAAATACAGTCCCAGAAGTAGTTAACTGTTACATTAGTGATGTTTGGAGAATCCACGCACTTATAGGGCGTGGATTATATGAATTTAGCGTCTCCGTCTGCTAAAACTACGGGAACTAGACCGAGAACGACTACTACCAAACCCTGGTCGTCTTTGAACATTAGATCGAGACTTACCACTACTTTCTAGGCGACTGGAACCAAACCCAGATCCACTGGACTTACTCGCATTAGGAGACTGTCTATTACGGGTTGCATTGGAACGAGAAGAAGAACGGTTGAGGTTGCCGGTTGTCCGTAAGGTTTGACGATTTTTCACTGCTGGAGGGGGTGCATTATACTTACTTTGATAACGTTCACTCGCTTGAGTGTAAGTATTGCCGTAACTCCCGTAACCTCTCATTACCCCTCCGGGTTGGTACACAGGAGGGAAATAGTATTGTGGCCTAAATAATAGACTACCCAACGCTTGACCTGCTAATGCACCAGCAAATGGAGTCCAAAAATTGGACTCACGGCGCACAACAACTGTTTGAGGTTGTCCTGTTTGGGGGTTGGTTTGGGTTTCGGTGACAGTGTGAACGTACTCTATTTTAAAATCTTCTGTGAGGTGCATCACTGCTTGATCCCCCGTCACTTCCAGATAGGTACTTTCCCCTTGTTCTATCTCTTCAGGGGTTAGTCTAGCCATTTGTAGGTTTTGACTTCGGTAGATGGGAGGTTTTCCTGGGGGAGTATTTAACAACATCAAGGTGTAAGTCCCGTCTGCATCGTCATATTCTGCTTGTTGGACGGGGTAACGTCCCTCACTTACTTGGTTGGGAGGGGTTACAGTGGTGTTATTGTTCTGGGAACCAGAAGATTGAACCGAGGTTGGAGAACTACAAGCAACGGTAGTGAAACAGAGGGTTACGGATAAGAAAATAGCTAATAATTGACGCATCATAAGGGTATGAGTTCAGAAAAATTGATTAGTAATTGATCGTTGGTGAGTTCATCTCCAAACTGTGCAGGAGAATAGTGAATTTGTATGGCTTCTAAACGGTTTTGATAGTTAAGGTTAATTAAGGCTTTCAATCCATATTCTAACGCTTCTCTATCTGCTAAATTAGTTTCTAAGTCTGGTTCTTCCCCAGTAAAAGCGACGGTGATCATCACTACCAAGTTAAGAGTCACTGGCAAGGATAAAGGGGTATTTTCATCTTCTTCTGACAGGGAAACTTCACTTAAGTAACGTTGGGCCGAGTCGGTAAACAGTTCGGTAAAATAGTCCCCTGCTTCTCCCTCTTGCCAAAAAAAGTCCCCCTCATTGCCAGCAGATTGCCAGTAGAGGCTCATTTGCAGAAGATTTTGACAAATTTGAACTAAACCGTCTCCAATCACTTCTAAGTCCCCTTCTGCGTCTATTGCTTCCCTTGCTGCGCGGTTGAGGACTCCTAACAACGGAGCAATATCATCTCCGGCAAGATGCACAAAGATGCGACAAACCACATATCGGGTTTTGCCAGTGAATTTGTTAAGGCGATCGCGCCAAGCACTCATAGATTATTCTTAAGACGCTTCAAAGAATGGACTTTGTTTGTTAGCCTATCATTTTTGTTGTTTTGATAACAAGTTTTTTGATTATTCTTGGCTAATTTCTGTTATCCCTGCTGCTGCTAATGCTTCTAGAAACTGGGTTTCTGAAAGTTGAGCAATGCCTAATTTTTGTGCTTTTTTCAGTTTATCTCCAGGATTTTTCCCAACGATAACATAATGGGTTTTAGAACTGGGAGAACTGGTTAATGTTCCTCCTGCTTGCTGCACTAAAGATTTAGCTGTTTCTCGGTTCATACTGTCAAGACTACCAACAACAACCAGTTTTTTAGCTTCTAAGATATTTTCATTTTTTATTTTTTCTTTTGTTTCTTCTTCTTTTTTTTTCTCTTTTTTTGCTTCTGGTTCAGTTTCTCCTTTAATTCCTGAAACAGTTTCACCTTCTTTTTGTTGACTTAACTGTTCTTTTTCCTGACATATAGTCTCAAGTTGTTGTTTGAGTTCAGTTTCTACTGTTGCTTTTTCCTGCTTTATCGTTTCTAGTTTATTTTCTAATTTAGTAATTTCCTCTTCTTGCTGTTTAAGTTGTTTTTCCAGTTTCTCTTTTTCTTTAGCAACTTTTTTCGTTTCCTCTTGTTCTTTTTGTAAGGTTTTATTTTCTTTCTCTGAAGATTTAAGTTGCTTCTCTAAGGATGCGACTGTTTCTTGCTGTTGCGTTAAACTCTGTTGTAAAGAGTCTTTTTCTTCTGTAACAGTTTTAATTTGCTGTTGCAGTTCTTTTTCTAAACTATTTTTTTCCTTAGATACATTCTCTAGTTGCTTCTCTAAGGAAGCGACTGTTTCTTGCTGTTTAGTTAAACGCTGTTGTAAAGATTCCTTCTCTTCCGTAACAGTTTTAATTTGCTGTTGCAGTTCCTTTTCTAAACTATTTTTTTCCTGGGATATGGTTTCTAGTTGTTTCTCTAAGGATGCTGTTGTTTCTTGCTGTTGCGTTAAACTCTGTTGTAAAGATTCCTTCTCTTCCGTAACAGTTTTAATTTGCTGTTGCAGTTCTTTTTCTAAACTATTTTTTTCCTTAGATATGGTTTCTAGTTGCTTCTCCAAGGATGCTGTTGTTTCTTGTTGTTCAGTTAAACTCTGTTGTAAAGAGTCTTTTCCTTCTGTAACAGTTTTAATTTGCTGTTGTAGTTCTTTTTCTAAACTATTTTTTTCCTTAGATATAGTTTCTATTTGCTTCTCTAAGGATGTTACTGTTTCTTGTTGTTGCGTTAAACTCTGTTGTAATTCTTCTCCTTTACCTATTACTGTTTTTAACTCTTGGTTTAAAGAATCATTATTTTGAGTTACTTCTTGTAACTGACTGCTGGTTTTATCTTGCTCCTTTTTGATGCTTTCTAATTGTTGCTCAAGATGAGACAAATCTTTTTTATAAGTTGTTTCTAACTGTTCTTTTTGTTGCTGTAAAGATTGATTATTTTGTTGAGCTACAGTCACTTTATCTTGTTCTTGTTTAATCGTCTTTGATAAATTATTTTTTTCCTGCTGTAATTGACTGACATTTTCCTGGAAAGCTGTCACTTGTTGTTTGATGTAAGTATAATCTTGTTGTAGATGATTATTTTTTTGCTGCAACGCTTCATTAATATCATCAAGATGCTGCAATTTTTCTTTTAGATTTTCTTTTTCTTGAGTTAACTCTTCTTGTTGAGCTAATAAAGTTGCTTCTCGTTTGAGACGACTGTTACGAAGCTGTCGATAGTTAATACCAGAAGCTCCTAAAACAATCATTAATGTACCAATTTCGTAAACCAGTGAGTTAATCATATATATGTCTCCTACTAAAAAAACAGCAACTAGCCAGTTCCAGTGTCGAGCGTTTGTAGCGTCCTAGCTGCAATCAAGACTGTCCCATGTTTCTATTTATATCAGGCTGCGATCGCCTTCTTCGATAAATTTGCTTAAATCTTACAAATCTTAATGTCTACCTAACCTTGACCACATTAATCTATAACATTACCTATTAGGAGCAAAGGGAGAAAAATACCAATATTCTTGCTATTTTCTGAATTAACTGGATTGATCAATGATTAATTCTACTAAGCGATCATTCTGTTCTTGAATGGGTCGAGCATTCATAGGATATAAGTTCATAAATTGTTCTATTTGTTGGGCTGATGCTTCTAAGGGTTGCCTCATAACATTCCAGATAACATTCTCGCTACAAGGAGGCGTAGTTAATGATCCTTGATAATGATAATAAGTCATCTCTTTTGGCAAAAAATCTCCAGCATTAATCTGCTTTCCTTCTATTGGTTGTATCCCTTCTGTTTCTGATAAATTTTCCCAAATTTTAGCCAGGGTTAAGTTTTCTTTTCCTTCTTCAATAAAAACTGCAATAACCGCTATGTTTCCTTTCCTATTTTGATGAACTAAATGAAGTTCCATTTTGCTTTTTTCTCCATTTAAAGTATGTTCACTAGGAGTATGAAAGTGAAACTGTTTTAATTCATACTGTTGTCCATCAATGATTGCATAACTTCCAGGTTGGTAATCAATTTGTATGGTATGGCCATTATTATTAATTACTAAAGAGGTTACTTGATAATGAGGTTCAATTTTTCTATGTTCTCTAATTGAAGTAGATGCAGTTAAATGAATAGGAGATTGAAATAACCCTATTGAACAAGTTTCATATTCAGCCTTTAATTCTCCCCATCGACTCGGAGCATTTTCGCCTTCATAACCCCAACTATGAGTTATATTATCTGCTCCTAAAACAACGGACATCGTTGAAAGACTAAACAATAAAAAAACAAAAATACCAGTGATCAATTTACTTCTTTTCATAAAAAGTTTTTCCTTACATTTCCCTCTTTGCGTAAGCATTCAGCCGTCAGCGTTCGGCGTTCAGGTAAGAGATGAAACCGATCACCGCGTATTCTGTTAGCAAAGTAAGCTAATGGCTGAGGACTGATAGCTGAAGGCTTCTCCATTTTGTCAATACCCTAGTAATTATACTTAGTCACGTTTTTAGTACATTTGCTCAAATTTGAACCAAAACATCAGAAAGAAGGAGAATTAAGAAGAAAGATTTTACGAAATGATAATAGTTACAGCCCCTATTTTGAAGATGAGACAAACTACGCCTTGATTATCAGTCTCGATGATCATACCACAAAGGCGGAACTTCGTTGACTATTGAGAATCTTTTTCAAATTTTTCTTAACAAAGATTTAATGCTGTGGTTTAAATTTTAAAATCATTCAAGACTATTGATAAATTTAATTTATGTCCAACGACGAAAGAAAGTATTTTCTTCCCACACCTTAGCGGTTAAAGTTTCTATCTCAGACAGTTGTGAGGGGTTAAAGGGTTGAAACTGAGACGCGACTTGGACATTGCCTTGTAACTGTTGTACAGATTCAGCAGCAATAATACAGGTATGAACACCATCCAAAGAGAGAACATAACCCATTGCTTGATTCATGCTAGATAATGCTCCTGGTTTCAATAATCTTCCGTAAGCAGGGACTTTCATGGCAACGACACCAATATTCTTTTCTTTAGCTACTGATAGCACCGTTTTACTAAAAGGACGAGGGTGATGAACATCAGCAGCATTCAAAGAAACTAAAGTCATATCAAACGGATACCGTTTCAAGGCGTTAGCAATAACATCTGGTTCATGATGACCGGTAATGCCAGAAAAGCGAATAATTTTTTGTTCTTTTGCTTCTTCAATCGCTTTGGCTGCCCCATTTTTGCCAAAAATCCTCTCTAACTCTTCTTCAAAAGAAACATGATGTAACTGCCAAAAATCAATATGATCTGTCTTTAATCGTTTTAAAGATTGTTCTAATTCCCTCCATGCACTGTCATAGTCTCGCTTATCGGTTTTGGTGGCGATTAAGACCTGGGAACGATAGGAAGGTAACACCTTGCCTAAATAGTCTTCACTCGGACCATAACTAGCTGCTGTATCAAAGTAACGGATTCCCAGTTTTAAGGCTGCTTCGATCTGTGCGATCGCTTCTTTTTCTTGGCCGTATTTAGATAAAGGGGTTTGTCCTGCACCCCCTAAACCTAAAATGGGAACAGAAACCCCAGTATTGCCTAAAGTTCGTTCTGGTAGAGGTTGAACAGGGGAAAAAGCGACTTCTTCAACAGTTTGAGACTGATTGTTTTGTTGACAAGCAACCGTCCCTAACAGACTCATTCCTGTTAATAAAAAATTACGACGAGTTTTAAAGGAAATCATAGTGATGTTTTGAAATGAAAGCACCTTAGCTTTACTATAATAGAGTTGTCAAAGAATTTTGTTTCGTTTAGAAATATTTATGTCTGTCCCTAAAGAATCGAGCATTACTCCCTCAACTTCTCAGCAAAGACTGTATCAAGATGCTTTGCAAACTTTGGAAGAATCAAGATATAAGCAAAGTCAGGCATCTTTATTAATTTTAAGCTTAAATCAACGCATAGTTACATGGGGTGTAGTTACTATTATCTCATCAATTATCTTTGCTTCAACTTTTATTCCTATTGCTAAAAACCTTGTCTCCTCTAACAACGATTATCGTCAAGATGTTTCACAGAATTTAGTTACAATAACCATACTTTCAGGTGTTATATCAGTTTTTGGGGGGATTCAAACGGTAAATATCATCCTCTTTAAAAAAAGTCTAAAAGAATCTCTAAAATCATCAAAAGAGTATTATGAGAGATTAATCAATTTAATTTATGACGATAGTAACGAATACCCATAAGATAATATTAGTAACCAAGATAGAAAGAGATGAGTAAGCCTGATCCTAAAGGTAAGTTAGAGAAAGCGATTTCAACAACAACTAAACTACTGAAAGGAGTAGGGGAAACCCTAAGTTTGTTGATCAACAAAGGTAAAGAAATAGGAGAAGCCTCTAAACCAGTACAAGCAGCTGTGGTAGGTGCAGGAGCGGGTGTTCTTTTATGCACTGCCACAGTAGAAGAACCTTCTGCGTTACAAACGGGCGCAGCTGCGGCTATTGGTGGTGGTACACTAGGTTATATAGCTAAAAGTTTAGAGGACAGACAGAAGCAAAAAGCATATCAAATTTTGCAGCAAAGTAACTACAAAAAAATGCGAATGCTTGGTCGTAGTCCAGAGCTTGATTCAGTTTTGATCCCAAACTTGAAGGAGAATTTAAAAACTGAGAGTATGTATTTCAAAGAAACGTTGACAAAAGATCCTCTTGAACTTGAGGCATGGCTTGATGATTCATCTTCTAATTCCCCTGAACAACCTCACATAGAAGGACAGTCTCAAGAACTTACAGCTTTACCACAAGCACCAAAAGAATCTGTCTTGCCTATATTATGGGGACAGACTTCTAAACCTCAGGATAATTTGTTTATAGAAAACTCTACAAATGCTAGTCAAATGGAAGCATTTTCTGATAATTTATCTTTTGATTACCAGCAGCTACGTACGAAGGAAGAAGAAGATTACGAAACAACCACAGAATCAGCAGAAGAAGAAAATAATACAACCGATACACAATAAACTGGTTATCAAAAAAGATTATTTATAATAAAAGAAATATATTTAACTACTTATACGTATGACCAATTCAGTTAACCCTGCTACTGGAAACCTTTGGGACTTGGACTGGTATCAACCCCAAGACCATCAAGATAGTGATATTTTGCAACAGTTAGGATTTATTCCAGGATTAAAAGAAATTCTGATGTTGCGTCAAGTTCATGGGTTAGAACACGGGACTGTCTGGATACTCAGTGAAACCCGACAAGGGTTAAAAGATAACGAAAATTTAGGAGGTTTATCCACTCCCAATGGCTTTTATCTTTATGGAGACGTGAACCATTTAGATTTACAAAAAGCTGTTAGTAAGGCATTACAACGATTTCGCGCCGGCGTTTGGAACTTAGCTGTACATCCCCGTTGCGGTACGAATATGTCCGTTAATATGCTACTCACCACCAGTTTTGTCCTAGGAACTCATTTACTATTACCCAAAGGACCCATTGAACAACTTTTAGGCTTACTATTGGCTACTTCTACAGCCTCACAATTATCCCCTGATATGGGTATTTTGGCGCAGAAATATGTAACCACCGCTATTCCCTTCAATTTAGAATTGGTACAAATCTCCCGAACCCGTGATTTTTCAGGTCATCCAGCCTATTTCGTTGAACTGGCCTGGCGAGATTCGCAATAAAACTTAAACTTTTGAACTAGCAAGGTGTTGCAATCCAATAGTAGGCTTTTATAGATAAGGACTTTAATTCCTTTTCTTTGTTTGAATATCCATTTATTAAGGACAATACCTATGGTCAAGCGTGGAGACAAAGTTAGAATCAAACGTAAAGAGTCTTACTGGTACAACGACATCGGTACCGTTGCAACTGTCGATAAAGCGGGTATTCTCTATCCCGTTGTCGTCCGTTTTAATAAAGTCAATTACAATGGCTTTAGCGGTAGTCCCACTGGTGTTAATACCAACAATTTTGCAGAAAGCGAACTGGAAGTCGTTTCCTAAGCATTTTTAGGACTTCTTGGATTAATGCCAGAACTTCCTGAAGTAGAAACGGTTTGTCGAGGGTTAAATCAATTGACCTTTGGGCAAACTATTCAGGGTGGGGAAGTGTTGTTAGATCGCACACTTGCTTACCCTGTTTCTATCAAAGAATTTTTAGACTGCATCAAAAATGCTACTTTTGATAAGTGGCAAAGAAGAGGCAAATATTTACTGGTTCCCCTGCAAGAGAATAAAGGATGGTTAGGGGTTCATCTTCGCATGACCGGTCAATTATTATGGGTTAAACAAAACGAACCTTTATCCCCTCATACCCGTTTACGTCTGTTTTGTAACCAGTCCCAAGAATTACGGTTTGTGGATATTCGTACTTTTGGTAAAGTGTGGTGGGTTCCTCCTCACCAACCCCCCGAAACCATCATCACAGGACTACAAAAATTGGGTCCAGAACCCTTTTCACCAGACTTTTCGATAGATTACTTCATTGATAAATTAAAAGGTCGTCAGCGCAATATTAAGACCATTCTACTGGATCAAGGTGTGGTGGCAGGGATGGGAAATATCTATGCAGATGAAGCGTTGTTTAAAAGCGGTATTCCACCCACAACCCTAGGAAAACAGTTGACCCCTAAACAAGTTGAACGGTTACGAGACGCAATGATAGAAGTGCTAAAAACGGCTATTGAAGAAGGGGGGACAACGTTTAGTGATTTTCGAGGGGTTACGGGTATAAACGGTAATTATGGGGGTGTTGCGTGGGTTTATGGTCGTCAAAACCAACCTTGTCGGGTGTGTGGAACATCCATTGAACGGATTAAGTTAGGTGGGCGATCGTCTCATTTTTGTCCTCAATGTCAAAAAATATCCATTGAACAAAATTCTTAAACCTAAGTTCAATTTAAGAGGAGTTCAGAATACAGGAGTCAGAATACAGGAGGTTGACACTCCCGTCG
This sequence comes from Crocosphaera sp., assembly GCA_030064955.1. Classification (GTDB taxonomy): domain Bacteria; phylum Cyanobacteriota; class Cyanobacteriia; order Cyanobacteriales; family Microcystaceae; genus Crocosphaera. The sequence goes on along the minus strand of JASJDW010000198.1, from coordinate 323 downwards.
ACGGAGTCGAGGGATTATCGAAGCTCATCACCGCCCTTTCAAGTTGCCCCTACTTAGGTCTTACACGATTATGTCCCATCCGAGCTTGCTAGAAGATCACTTGCTATCTAGATGCCCAACTTCTGGATGGCTCTCCAAGCGTTTTCCCATTTCAGGGAAGATTCGGGTATGCCCTACCCTATCTGTCTTACGACAAAAACTTTTACAAGTTGTTCATTCACCGTTGTTTGTCGGTTACTGCGCTTACAGTCGCTCAAATCATTCTGAGGACACCTCAGAATGCGCGACCTCATGTTTTACGAGGTTTTCGCTACCCTACTTTT
>JASJDW010000197.1 GCA_030064955.1 Crocosphaera sp. | reverse complement strand
AAGGGGGTTGTGCGTTTGATGGGGCTTCTATTGCCTTAGTTCCTATTACCGATGCTGCTCATTTAGTTCATGGTCCCATTGGTTGTTCTGGTAATAGTTGGAATAGTCGTGGGAGTCTTTCTAGTGGTCCCATGACGTATAAGATGGGTTTCACCACTGACCTCTCAGAAAATGATATTATTTTTGGTGGGGAAAAAAAGCTTTATAAGGCGATCGCTCAATTAATAAAAAAGTATAATCCTGCTGCCGTTTTTGTTTATTCTACTTGTGTTACTGCTCTGATTGGTGATGATTTAGATGCGGTTTGTAAGGCTGGCACTGACAGGTTTAACACTCCTATTATCCCTGTTCATTCTCCTGGGTTTGTAGGAAGTAAAAATTTAGGCAACCGTCTTGGAGGCGAGGCTTTATTACAGCACGTTGTTGGCACAAAAGAACCTGAATATACCACTGCTTACGACATTAATTTAATCGGTGAATATAATGTTGCCGGTGAAATGTGGGGAGTTCTTCCTCTATTTAAAAAAGCAGGAATCCGTGTCTTAGCAAAGATTACAGGGGATGCTCGTTATGATGAGGTGTGTCATGCTCATCGGGCTAAACTAAATGTAATGATCTGCTCGAAAGCCTTAATTAATATGGCTTCTGCTATGCAGGAACGCTACAATATTCCTTACATTGAAGAGTCTTTTTATGGCATCCAAGATATGAACCGTTGTTTACGGAATATTGCTCAATTTTTTGGGGATGACGTATTAATAGAACGAGTTGAAGAAATAATCGAAGAAGAAACCAATAAGTTAAACATCGCTTTAGCCAGTTATCGGGAACGTCTTAAGGGCAAGCGTATGGTACTCTACACCGGTGGCGTGAAAAGTTGGTCTATTGTTTCAGCGGCACAAGATTTAGGAATGGAAGTGGTCGCCACTAGCACTAAGAAAAGCACAGAAGAGGATAAGGGACGCATTAAGAAACTTTTGGGCAAAGATGGCATTATGCTGGAAAAAGGCAGTCCAGAGGAGCTTTTACGGGTCGTTCAGAAGACAAATGCTGACCTCTTGGTAGCAGGGGGACGAAACCAATATACAGCACTCAAAGCGAAAATACCTTTCCTAGATATTAACCAAGAACGTCACCATCCCTACGCCGGTTACATCGGTTTAGTGGAAATGGCTAGGGAGTTAAGTGAAGCGGTTTATAGTCCTATTTGGAAACAAGTTCGTAAACCCTCCCCTTGGGAACTTTGGCAACAGGAACACGAAAGTTTATTGAACTTAGAAGCAGAAGGAGAGTAGGAGTTCAGAAGTTTGAAGGCAGGAGGCAGGAGGCAGAAGGCAGGAGGTTTATAATATCCTCCCACACTCCCCACACTCCCCACACTCCCCACACTCCCCAGACACCCCACACCCCAACAAAGCAATGACAACTATACTAAACCCTCACAAGTCTTTATCAGTTAACCCGTTAAAAATGAGTCAACCTCTCGGCGCAGCATTGGCGTTTCTGGGGTTGCGGAAAATGATGCCTCTGTTTCATGGTTCGCAAGGATGCACTGCCTTTGCTAAAGTTGTCCTGGTGCGTCATTTTCGTGAGTCTATTCCCTTGTCTACTACTGCAATGACGGAAGTTAGCACCATTTTGGGGGGGGAAGATAATATAGAACAGGCGATCTTAACCATTCTGGAAAAATATAACCCTCAAATCATTGGTTTGTTGACCACAGGGTTAACGGAGACGAGAGGGGATGATATGAAGCGCATTTTAAAGACATTTCGGGAGAAACATCCAGAGTTAGATACATTTCCTATTGTTTCTGTTTCTACCCCTGATTATAAGGGTTCGTTACAGGATGGTTATGCAGCAGCCGTAGAAAGTATCGTTTCTGCTGACTATGGTAATGTGGCGGATGATGAACCGCCAACGGTGGGAATGAAACCCCAAGTTACAGTATTATGCGCCTCCCATTTGTCTCCTGGGGATGTAGAAGAGGTTAAAACCATCGTTGAAGGGTTTGGTATTACCCCCATTATGGTTCCTGACTTGTCCCGTTCTTTGGACGGCCATTTAGAAGATGATTATCACACGGTTACGACGGGGGGAACCAGTTTAACCCAATTAAAACAGTTAAACCGTTCTTGTTTAACGTTAGCTATTGGGGAAAGTATGCAGAAAGCGGCGACAATTTTACAGCAACGTTTTGGCACAAAATACAAAGTATTTCCCCGTTTAGCTGGTTTAGATGCAGTTGATTCTTTTTTATGGGAATTGTCTCAAATTTTAACTGCTCGTTGCGATCATCATTTCCCCATTGTGCCTAATGTTCCGGCTCATTTACAACGTCAACGCCGTCAGTTACAGGATGTTATTTTAGACACTCATTTCTATTTTGGTGGTAAAAAAGTTTCTTTGGCTTTAGAACCTGATTTACTGTATCAAACTGCTTGGTTATTAACAGAAATGGGGGCAACAGTTCATGCTGCTGTTACGACAACTAAGTCCCCACTTTTGAAAGAATTACCCATCGAAACGGTTACTATTGGAGACTTAGAAGACTTAGAAGAGTTGGCTGTGGGTTCAGATTTAATTATTACCAATTCTCACGGTACAGCTTTAGCGAAACGTCTCAAAGCCCCATTGTATCGAATGGGTTATCCTGTGTTCGATAAATTGGGTTTAGGCCAACGATGTTTGGTTGGATATCGTGGCACCATGAAATTTTTATTTGATGTTGGCAATATTCTTATGGAAGAAGAAGCCAAACATAGTCCCGTTTCTCTTCATTCAAACGGGTTAACTGCTTAAAGTTTCCCCTTATTTCGTTCATCTGAGAGGAAAAACATGAAAGTTGCATTCACTACTAGCGATAATGTCCATGTCAACGCTCACTTTGGTTGGGCGAAGAATATCGACTTATATGATGTATCTCCTAATGGCTTCGATTTTGTCAACACCTTAGAGTTTGGTGGCGACTTAAAAGAAGACGGAAATGAAGACAAATTAGTGCCTAAACTAGAGGCATTAGATGGCTGTACATTACTCTATGTTTCTGCTATTGGTGGCAGTGCAGCAGCCCGTTTAATTCGTCAAAATGTGACCCCTATTAAAGCAAGAACTGACCAGGATAAAATTGACGAAATTCTCACAGAATTAGTCAAAACCTTAAAAGGAAATCCTCCCCCTTGGTTAAGAAAAGTTCTGCAAAAAGAAGCAGGAATTGAGCCAACTCCTAACTTTTTGGATGAGGATGAATAAGAAGTAAAATAATGGGGAATTCTTCCCCCAATAACCTCTTTCTAAATTAAGTCTGAAAATCTATGAATAATTGAACAATAAAATAGGGTAAAATTGTTCATAGATAACAGAAGTGTTCTCATTTTAATTGTTATTATGACAACAACAACCAATTCGGAAACTAATTCTCTCTTAGTCTCAGAAAGTCCTTTTTTACAATCATTAGTACAACAAATACGCGCCTACGATCATTATGGTGTATATCGTACTTGGACTGATGAACTGGTTATTGCACCTTATGTTATTCCTAAGAAAAAAAGACGGGAAATTTCTCTAGAAGGAGACATTGACCCCACTACAAAATTAAGAATCCTGTGTTATTTTCGGGCGATCGCAGCTTTAATAGAAAAAGAAACAGGATTACTCTGTCAAGTTGTTGTTGACTTAAACCATGAAGGTTTTGGTTGGGCTTTAGTGTGGGGCGGAAAATTAATGGTAGTTTCTCGTAGTTTACGGGATGCTCATCGCTTCGGTTTCGACACCTTAGAAAAGTTAAACGAACAAGGAACTAAACTCGCTAATTCTGGTATTGAGTTAGTTAAAAAGTTTCCTGAAGTTTCGAGATTGTAATCTCAGGGAAAAATCAGTCTTTTTGTGTTAACTTTCCAAGTAAATACGAGGTAAAGAGTATGACAGTTGCTACCGAAACTAATCCCACACCAGAAGCCGTCGCGGATCTCAAAAAAAAGGTTCGTAAACTCAATTCTAAAGCCGGTCAAATGAAAATGGACTTACATGACTTGGCGGAAGGGCTGCCTACAGACTACGAAAACTTAGTAGAAACGGCACAAAAAACTTACGAGATATTTCGTGAGTTAGATCAACTGAAGAAAAAACTTAACATCTGGGAGGAAACCCTAAAATGACTTTAACTGCTGATACTCCAAGAACCTTAGCTGAGTTCACCAAACTTATCGACACCGAAGACTATTTAAACTTTTTTGGTATTAGTTATGACCCTACTTTTGTTAATGTTAACCGTCTCCATATTCTTAAGCAGTTCTCTTTACTTATCTCCCAAGTCGACAAAGCCTTCCCCGATCTTAGTGAAAGTGAAAAATTAGAAAAATATAAGTTAGCTTTTTCAGAAGCTTACGAACTCTTTAAAACCTCCAGTCCCCTGGAAACTAAACTGTTCAAAGTCTTCCAGGATGCCCCTAAAAATGTGGTTTTATTGGATGATTTAACCAAAGAAGCTGGCATTCTGTAATAGAAGAAGCAGGGAACAGGGAGAAATAAAGTTTATTCCCAAAACTTCTAAACTCCCGAACTCCTGAACTCCTAAACTCCCAAACTCCCAAACTCCCCAACTCCCAAACTCCCCAACTCCCCAACTCCCAAACCATCATGAACTTCACCCCAACGGAACGAGAACGTTATTCACGCCAAATACAACTTCCTGGTTTTGGGGAAGAAGGACAAAAACGCCTCAAGGACTCCACTGCTGTGGTCACAGGAGTGGGTGGATTAGGTGGTACAGTTGCCCTATACTTAGCGGTAGCAGGTGTGGGTAAAATCATTCTGGTTCGTGGGGGTGATCTTCGTCTGGATGATCTCAACCGTCAGATATTGATGACCAATAGTTGGGTAGGTCAACCAAGGGTTTATAAAGCTAGAGAAACCCTGTTAAACCTCAACCCTGACATTGAGGTAGAAGCGGTTGCTGAGTTCGTCACAGAGGAGAATATCGACGGTTTGGTACAGCAGGCCGATATTGCCTTTGACTGCGCCTTTGACTTCAAAGAACGCAACCTCTTAAACAAAGCTTGTGTTCGTTGGGGGGTTCCTATGGTAGAAGCAGCGATGAGTGGTATGGATGCGTACTTAACCACCATTATTCCTGGAGAAACTCCTTGCTTATCTTGTATCTTTCCCGAAACCCCTGAATGGGATCGCTGGGGGTTTGGGGTATTAGGGGCAGTTTCTGGCAGTTTAGCTTGTTTAGCTGCTTTAGAAGGTATCAAACTCTTAACCGGACTGGGAGAACCCCTCACAGGACAACTTTTAACGATGGACTTAGGGACTGCCACCTTTGCCAAACGTCGTCCTTACCACGATCCTAACTGTTCCGTTTGCGGTAACTTTACGAAGCAACGGTTAAGCAGTTATGTCAGGGGTGTGGAAGTTCAGGAGTTCGGGAGTGTAGGAGTGTAGGAGTTCGGGAGTGTAGAAGTTTAGCATTTCTCCCCGTCACCCCGTCATAGCTGTTTTAAGATCAATAGACTAACCAGGAAAATAAAAATTCCCCCCACACCTCCCACACCTCCCACACTCCCCACACTCAACTAACTAAAATTTTGATACACCCAATTGAAAACCGCTATCACCCCATCACCCTTACCTCCCTAAAAAAATGACTGTCACTCTTACTGAAAAAGCTGCCCTAAAACTTCGTACCGTTTTATACGGCAACTCAAACAATATTGCTGGTATTCGTGTTGGTGTAAAAGATGGTGGCTGTAATGGTCACGAATATGCCTTAAATTTAGTTAAGGAAGCGAGCAACGAAGATGTCTGCTTTGAACAAGACAATGTTCCTATCTATGTTGACCCTCAAAGTGTGTCTTTATTAGATGGGGTGGTCATTGATTTTGTAGATAGTTTAACCCAAAGTGGCTTTACCTTTACTAACCCCAATGCAACACAGACTTGTGGCTGCGGTAAGTCTTTCTCTACAGCAAACTGCGGTGGCCAAGCTACTCCTTGTAGCTAAATAAAGCTTTGATTTTTGATGGTTTTTCTTCTTTCAAAGAAGGAATAAATTGTTAAAAATCAATGGTAAACGTTCCTAAGTTTTAAGGAGAACACTCATGACTGCTACGTATCAAGTTCGTCTGCTGAAAACTTCCAAGAAAAAGAACAAAGAGACAGGGAAAAAAGAAGAGATCGCTGAAATGGATGTGACTCTAGAGGTTGCTGAAGACCAATACATCTTTGATGCAGCCGAAGAAAACGATCTTGAGTTACCTTCTTCCTGCCGTTCTGGCGGTTGTTCTAGTTGTGTTGGACGTATCGTTGAAGGAGAAGTTGATCAAGAAGATCAAAGCTTTCTTGATGATGAACAAGTGGAAAAAGGTTGGGTATTACTTTGTGTTGCCTATCCCCGTTCTAATTGTACGATTAAAACCCACCAAGAAGCTTACTTGGCCTAAATTTTTGACTTTTTTTCCTCATCCATCTGCTGAGGAAGTCGTGGCTTAGGCTACGGCTTCCTGTCCCTAATTCAGACTTTCAAGGGAAACATTTTATGGATAGTCTTCAACAACAAAATAAGTTGCTTTCTCTGAGGTTTCCTATGAATTTAAAGTGGAAAACATTTATTTATAAAACGGCATTTTGGATGATGGGAGAAATTGTCCTTAATCTTCTTGGGTTGGATAATGTTGCTGACTATAGTGAGTTTCTTTTTGGTCATGAATTAGAATTATCTAAAAAGAATCATAGAACCGTTAAACTATCTTGTTTAAAGCCAAAATTTTGTGACAAAATTAATGAAACTTGTCCGGTGGATGAAGTGGCTTTGCAGTTTTCAGATTCTCCGATTGAAGATTGTATTACCAATCATCGGGTTTTCTTTAAAAAATGTACAAAAATAAAACATTATTGTATTAAAGCTTCGCTATTTTCTGATTTATCGTACAATTTGAAATGGGAAGATTATAATGGTGATTCGTGAAAAATTAGTCCAAGAATATCGCAATTTAGTTAATTATTCTTATCCTTACATTAACTCCTTGTTGAATAATTGTTATATTAAGATTATTGATGGGTGTCTCAATCCTGTCTCCCCTCCTTACTATTATTTGGGCATTTATTATGGAGGTAAACAAGAGAAAGAAATTATTTTATATCAAAACGAATTAAAAAAAATTGCCAAAACCTTTGGTATGATTGATGTTGTTTTTATGAATGCTAAAAGAATTATTCGTGATCCGTTATCTCCTCTAAAAAAAGAGAATCCTCGTCTTTGGTTAGAACTTTACTGGATTTCTAGTAAAGTAACAACTAATTTGGATTAATCCTAACCTATTACCCTAGCCCAAGTGGATGATGACAAGATAAAATAACTATGATAAAGAAGTTTTGAATTAATAAATATTGGCAGTAAATTAATAATTTTTCAAGTTATGTATCTGTAGTTACTGTTTAAAATAGGCAAAAAAATTACACTAATAATAAGGTACAAAAAAAACCGATGAAGTGTAATCAATGTCCTGATAGTTGTCAAAAAAATCCTCAAGCTTCTAACAGTTTTTGGCGCGGTTTCCTACCTAAACGCTTTCAGGGTCAATCCCCAGAAGTTGTTTCCCAAGGGACTATTGCTTTAGTAGGTTCTCCTAACGTGGGAAAAAGTCTTTTATTTAATGTTTTAACTGGGGCTTATACCAACGTTTCTAACTATCCTGGAACCACTGTAGAAGCTTCTCGTAATTATATCACAATTGCGGGAAAAACTATCACTATTATTGATACACCAGGGATGTATTCTTTGATACCAATGACAGAAGAAGAACGATTTTCTAGAGAGTTATTATTGAGAGAACCTTTAGATTTAGCCGTTCATGTCATTGATGCTAAAAATCTCAGTCGAATGTTAAATTTGACTTTTCAACTAATAGAAACTCAAGCCCCTATTTTACTCGCTGTCAACATGATTGATGAAGCAGAAAAATTAGGAATATGGGTCAACGAAAAGCAATTAGAAGCATCCTTGGGTATCCCTGTTGTCACTTTATCCGCTGCTCAACAACGAGGCATCAAAAGTTTAACCGCTAAGATGGCTAACTATGTCCACATTCCTGCGCTATCCTACAGCTATTGAAGAAGGAATCACTAAAATAGAGTGCCTTCTACAGAGCGATCATAACGTTGTGAAAGCGGCCATTGAACCGTTAGTTTCTCGGCGTTCTTTAGCCCTTTTGCTACTACAAAAAGATCCCTTATTATGGGAAAAAATTCGTAAAAAGGAACCCAGATTTGAAGCGATTGAAATGGTAGTAGAATCGGTTCAATCTCAATTTAGTGATCCTTTAATTTTAGTAATAGCTAAAACTCGTCATCAAGCTGCTAAAAAAATTGAAGAATTAGCTATTGTCAAAATCAAGAAAACCTCAACGGAAAGCGAAGAATTTTTTCATCGGTTAACCGTTAACCCTATTACCGGATTTCCTCTACTCTTTTTAATTGTTTATGTGGGAATCTATAAATTTGTAGGTTGTTTTGGCTCAGGGTTTTTAGTTAATAACTTTGAAGCGGTTTTTACCCAGCAAATTAACCCCATAATTGATGGGGTAGCTAATGGGTTATTACCTTGGACTAGTCTACAGGATTTAGTGGCTAATGAACAGGGGATTTTGACGTTAGGAATGCGTTACATTGTTGCCATTATTTTACCTATTACAACTACCTTCTTTCTTGTTTTTTCTATACTAGAAGATAGTGGTTATTTGCCGAGAATTTCTCTTTTAGTCGATCATTTATTCAAAATGATTGGATTATCGGGTCGTTCTATTATTCCTTTGATTTTAGGCTTAAGTTGTGGCAGCATGGGGTCATTAGTGACTCGCACAATTGAAAGTAAACGAGAGCGTTTTATTGTCTCGTTACTATTAGCTTTAGTAATTCCTTGTTCTGCTCAATTGGGAATTTTTATTGGACTGCTTTCTCAAAACCCCACTGCTTTAATTATTTGGTGGGTTTGTATTGGTTTTATTTTTGCTATTATTGGTTCTTTAACCGCCAAAGCATTACCCGAAAGTTTGTCTTATTTCTACATGGAAATACCCCCTTTACGCTTACCCCACGTTCGTTCAATTCTCACAAAAACCTACAGTCGGGTTCGTTGGTATTTAAGTGAAATTATTCCTTGGTTTGCTTTAGCTTCTGTTCTAATTTGGTTAGGAAAATTAACAGGAATATTACCTTTATTAATTTACGCCATAGAACCGATAATGCTAAAGTTAGAACTGCCACCCGAAGCTTCAGAAATTTTTATTTATGGTTTTTTTCGACGGGATTATGGGGCAGCTGGAATGTTCGATTTACACCATTCTGGGGTATTAATGGGAAGACAATTAGTGGTTGCGGCAGTAACATTAACTCTCTTCATTCCTTGCCTATCTCAGTTTAAATTTATGGTAAAAGAACGAGGGTTAAAAACAACTATTGCTCTGAGTAGTTTGGTGATCGTTTTTGCATTTTCTATGGGCTACGGCTTGAACAAACTCTTGCTGATTTTGGAGATAATCTAATGATGTTTACTCGAACGTTTACCATTGAATCCTCAGCCTTAAACCTCATGAAAGAAAAAGAGAAAGGAGTAATTACCCAGTTTAGGAAAAGTGATGAAAATCTATTGAGAAAACTTATTTCAATTGGTATTATGCCAGGATTACCTATTATTTTAGAGCAAAAATTTCCGTCTTATGTTATCAAAGTTGATGGAACAAGGATCGCTTTAGATCGCTCTATTGCCAAAGCAATTTATGTGAGAAAAACTAAGTAAGATGAAAATAGGGACGAAACCGAAACAAAATCATTCACAATTTGCATTTATTGTTTCCATTCCCATCGCTATTTTAGGAGGATTAATGGGGTTAGGTGGGGCTGAATTTCGTTTACCTATTTTAGCGGGTCCTTTGGGATATTCTGCTCGTCAAGTGGTTCCTCTTAACTTAGCAATTAGTCTCATTACTATTCTAATTTCTTTGTTAGTGAGAGGAAAATTTTTATCCTTATCAACTGTTATTCCTTACAGTCAAGTCATTATTTTCTTGATTATTGGTGCAATGATTATGGCTTTTATAGGGGCAAGTTGGGCGAAACATTTATCTAACGAAAGGCTAGAAAGAATTATTTTAGTTTTTCTAATTATTATCGGTTGCACCTTAATTATTGAAGGACTTTTACCCGAAAGTTTACCCGCTTTAGTTCCTGCTATTCCCAGTTTACAAATTATTGTCGCTTTAAGTTGTGGCTTAATTATTGGCTTAGTGAGTAGTGTTTTAGGAGTAGCTGGTGGAGAATTAATTATTCCTACCTTAATTTTTGCCTTTGGAGTAGATATAAAAATTGCAGGAACTAGCAGCTTACTGATTAGTTTACCCACCGTAATAGTCGGGTTACTGCGATATCATCATCAAGGCTCATTTATTAATAAACAACCCCTAAAAGATACGGTTTTACCGATGGGGTTAGGCTCATTGATAGGAGCAGTTATTGGTGGTTTTTTAGTGGGCATTATCCCCTCAAGTCTGCTAAAAATTATCTTAGGTATTATCTTAAACATTGCAGCTTTGAAAGTGTTTTTACATAGTCAAAGTTAATTACTCTATTTATGTAAGGAAGTATCATGACATTGGATTTATCCCCCATTTGGATATCATTAAAAACTGCTGCATTAGCTACTATTATTGCTTTTTTCATAGGAGCGATCGCAGCTAGAACCATGTTTAAATATCGGGGAAAAGGAAAAGGCTTAATCGATGGGATTTTGACCGCTCCTTTGGTACTTCCTCCGACGGTTGTTGGCTTTTTCCTCTTATTATTATTGGGAAAACATGGACCGATTGGTAGACTTTTAAGATTATTTGATGTTACAATCATTTTTACATGGTATGCTGCGGTAATTGCAGCCACTGTTGTTGCCTTTCCATTGATGTACAAAACAGCATTGGGATCCTTTCAACAGATTGATCGCAACCTGCTGTCCTCCGCTAGAACCCTAGGAGCTACAGAATGGCAAGTATTTTGGAAGGTTCTTTTGCCCCTAGCTAGACCTGGCTTGATCTCAGGCGTTTTACTAGCCTTTGCCCGTGCTTTAGGGGAGTTTGGGGCCACCCTCATGTTAGCAGGGAGTATTCCAGGCAGGACCCAAACCATTCCCATTGCCATCTTTTTCGCTGCCGAAAGCGGAGATATGGGAGAAGCCCTGTTATGGGTAAGCGTTATGCTAGGCTTATCCTTAACTATTGTCGTTGGGGTTAACTACTGGAATGATAACCGCCCTCATAAACGCATTAGGAAACGGGCCAAAGAGAGTCTTCTCACCCTTGTAGACGAAAGCTTACTGCCTTGGGATCATCCCGTCACCCCCTTAACCTGGGAATATACCCATACAAATGTTTTACCCAGTCCCATTGAGTTAATCGTTGATATACAGAAAAAATTACCTAGCTTCACCCTAAATGTTTCCTTTTCCAGCAATCAACTCCCTTTAGGACTCTTAGGAGGCTCAGGAGCAGGAAAAAGCTTTATCTTGCGCTGTATTGCTGGCTTAGAAACCCCCGATGAAGGTTGTATTGTCCTCAATGGTCGCGTTTTGTTTGACTCGAGAAGAGGCATCAATGTGCCGATCCGCGATCGCCGTATTGGTTTCTTATTCCAAAATTATGCTCTGTTTCCCCATCTTACTGTAGCGCAAAACATCGCCTTTGGCCTTCCCAAAACCCTCTCATCCCTTGCCATTCGTCAACGGGTCGAAAAGCAGCTAATCGCAGTACAATTACAAGGATTAGGCGATCGCTACCCACAAGAACTGTCAGGGGGACAACAGCAGAGAGTCGCCTTAGCCAGAGCCTTAGCCAGTGAGCCTGATATTTTGCTCCTAGATGAGCCATTTTCCGCCCTAGACACCTATTTACGGGATCAACTAGAAAAACTCCTCAGACTCAGTTTAATCCACTTTCCAGGGGCAACCCTATTTGTCTCTCATAACCTAGAAGAAGCCTATCGTATTTGTCCTAACCTCTTAATCTTAGATGAAGGACAAATCATTGCCCAAGGACCCAAACAAGACATCTTTGATGTACCTCAATCTTTCCGAGTTGCCCAACTCACCGGCTGTAAAAACTTTTCTCGCGCCCTTATTCAGTCCCAGAATAGCATTACTGCCCTTGACTGGGGATGCAACTTACAAGTTAATGAACCTATTCCTGACGACTTTGCCCATGTAGCTATTCGCGCCCATCACCTCATCTTCACCGAGCTTAAAGGGCAACAATCCGAGTGTCAAGACAATATTTTTTCCAGTTGGCTCACCACCACCAGTGAAACCCAACACAGAATGACATTATACCTGAAGTTAAATTCTGCCCCCACCAGTCCCTTCGACTATCACCTACAAGTTGAAGTGTTCAAAAACCAGTGGAATGCGCTGCAACAACTTTCCCAACCTTGGCAGATACAACTTCACCCCACTCGCCTCATGTTACTACAGAATTCAAGCGGTTCCATATCTCTTGAATATAAACCTAGCCACTCGTCAAGAATGACTAGGGACGATCAGTCTAACCAACAACCATCCTAATACAAGGAGGACACTTATATGGCAAGTTTAACTGGCCTAACCTTTGGTAAACTCGATTGGATTCCTAAATTTGTTGAAGCCATCAACAAAGATACTTGTCTCGGTTGCGGACGTTGCTTCAAAGTCTGTGGTCACAACGTTTTAGCCCTAATGGGGGTTAACGAAGACGGTGAGTTTGTGGACGAAGACGAAGACGATGATGATATCGAACGTCAAGTCATGATCGTTGCAAACAAAGACAACTGTATTGGTTGTGAAGCTTGCGCGAGAATATGCCCCAAAAACTGCTACACTCACGCTGCTTTGCCTGTGTAAGTCCACTCAGTTAAGTTGGGTTGCGCTTCGGCGCACCCTCTTACCTTTTGGGAAGGAAAAAACAAAAAAATGTAGATATAATTGTTTTAAATAAAAATGTTTTTCCTATGGCTTCTAAATCAACAGTCAGTGAATCTGATCTTAAAGAGTTAAAAGATATTATTAATAGTCGTTTTGATGAAGTTGATAAACGATTAACAACTATTGAAAAAGAACAAATTGAGATCAAAAGTGAGATTAAGAGTCAATTAGGAATTATTGATGCAAGACTGAAACAGTTAGAAAATTCATCTCAGAAAATTCCTGATTTAGCTGAGAAAGTCGGAGAACTGAAAAACTGGCGACAAATTGGTTTAGCTTTGTTTGGGGTTTTAATCGGAGGAATTATAACTTATTTAATTAAAAATCCTAACCCTTAATTTTCTAATCTGAGAATAAGGAGAATTTCATCGGGAAAAGTCATATAGCATTTCCTGGACTCATGAGGTACAGCTAATATTCAACTCCTGAACTCCTGCTGGGGAGCATCGGGCGAAGCCTGCCCTCCCGAACTCCTAAAACGAGAAGAGTTTGTACCTCACAAGTATGGGAACTGCTATA
>JASJDW010000196.1 GCA_030064955.1 Crocosphaera sp. | reverse complement strand
CTTCGACTAATCCTGACATCGAGAGTCAAGATTAGTCGAAGCAAACACCGCCCCTGTTAACTGTCCCGTTAGGTCGTATTCATAACTCCAAGTTCCATCTAGAGTAGCGAGTGCGGTACGTCTGCCGAGATTATCGTAGGTGTAATCGAAGCGAGAATTAACCGTACCATCAGCTTGTGAGTTAACTAAACTAATTAACTGTCCTGCAAGGTCGTAAGTATAGTTAGTGTATGTACCGTTACCATTGGTTTCTTTGGCTAACTGTCCACTTACAGGATGGTAGTCATAATCAACAATTAGATTACCATTGCCATCGGTTAATTGGTCTAATCTGCCCAAACTATCGTAGCTGTAGTTAGTTGTGTAAGTGTTTGTAGCATCTCGAACAGAAACTTGGGTTTTTCTGCCCAATTTATCAAAACTATAAATATGTACAATACCGTTAGAATTGTGATAAGAAAACTTATTTTCGGCTTGATTGTAAGTGAATTGGGTATGATCTTCTCCACTATTACTCCTAAGAGAAGTAAGCAACCCATTAGTAGCTCCATATTCATATTCAATAGTCGATCCATCGCTGTAAATTTCCTTAATTAGTTGATAATTATCATTGTATTCGTAGCTAATCTCTTGACCACGACGATTAACAGATTTCGTTAACAAGCCATTGGCATCATAGAAATACTTATCCTGAGTACCGTCTTCGTAGATGATGCTAGTGAGATTGCCACGACTGTCATAGGCATAGAGAATATCGTTACCGCGTGCATCTGTAAAACCGCTCAAGTTATTGGAATCAGCATCATAGGTAAATTGAGTAGTTTGATTCAACGCATCGGTTTGACTGGTAATATTGCCAGCCTCATCGTAAGTAAAACTGGCACTAAATCCTAATTCACCATTAATACCAACCAAGTTACCCGCTTCATCGTAACTATAGTCAGTGGTGCGTCCAAAAGGATCAATCGTTTGGCTAATTTGTCCTTGGTCGTTGCGTAATTGTTGGGTAGTCGCACCGTTGGGATCGGTAACAGTTACTCCACTATCGTCGTAGCTATAGGTATAGGCTAACGCTTCTCTTCCTTCCCCATAAATAACCTGTTGTAAGCGACCATACTCGTCATAGTCATAGGTCGTTTTCGTCCCATCGCTATTCGTGATGCTAGTTAGGGCTGTTGGGTCGTAGGGATTGCCATAGGTGTAGTTAGTGGTTCCTGTGGAGTCCTCAACACTGAGGAGAAATTGACCCGTCGAGTCGTAAGTATAAGAACTCGTTTGACCCGTAGAGTCGGTCATGGCACTAATACGTCCCTGTTCGTTGTAGCTGAAGGTTAAGCGATCGCCATTCGAGGACGTGAGGCTAGTTAGCTGATTGTCTGTATATTCTGTGCTGAGACGGTAGCCATTAGCATCTTCAATATAGTCAAGCTGACCGTCAGGACGAAAAACAATAATTGTCCCGTCAGCTTCTTGTAGTTGATAGTGGTCTTCTTCCCAAGTCAGGATCGCTTGATCGCTATCTTGTCCAGAATAGCTACCATCAGCAAGCTGAGAAAAAGTACGAGGATGGGAATGGGAAAGTGTGGGAGATAAAGCCTGGAGACTTAAGTCGTAGGGACTGCTAATTAGTTGTGTCAGAGGCGAATCGTCTGTACTGGTCTCATAAAGAGCCGTTCCCGTTCGTTGTTGGGGTAGTAGAGATTGAATTCCCCAATTATGAAGAATGACGTTTCCTTCGCTATCAGTCTCTAATCCAATATCTGCTAGAAAAAACCAGTTCCAACCGAAGCTTTTTATATGTTCGTTATAGTTACTCATTTTTAGTCAGTTAAATTTTTTAAAACAGCTTATTTGTACTTAATTTTTTAAAATTAAGTATTTGTATTGATAGCATTTTTATCTAAATTTGCCTATTGTTTTCTATAAAAATCAGTGTTTTTGCTGCTCTTTATTAAATCTTAATAATTTAATTAGTAAATCTACATAGTTGACCACATTTTTTGATTTTTTCGATAGGTCAATGACTTTGAGCAATAATTCACTACAGCGTCAAATGTTAAAGTACAATATTAAGTAAATTACTATTACCCCATCAGCCTCATCAGAACATAATGATCAAAACCCCATCCATGAAGAGACGACAGAGGCAATATCTGAAAGTGGGGAAATTCAACGATTCACTGATAGAGAAGTACAGGGAATTTGAAAACAGAAATACAATATTAGAACCACTCCTCAGACGAGAAAAAAGTGGAGACTTAGAGAAACGAACCCACCGTGATAAATCTACAATTCTAATTACCAATAGGCGGGGCTAAAGGCTGCCTAAAATTATCTGGATTGAGTAATTTTCTGGGGCGGTTATTGGTAACAATACTGAGGGCTTTAAATAGTTTATTAATATCTTTATAAAAGGCAGAATTTTTTTTACGATTGCCAGAAAAGGAAAAACCATAGGCTTGTTTAAACTCTTCAGTAACACCTTTTTCGACACCGATAGAATAGCTATTCCAACCACTATTATCAACAATATAACCCCCGAAATCTTGTAGGGCGTAAAATAATTTTTTGGCTGGAACAGTCTCTAATTCTAGGCTTTCTATGGTAACGTTGGGAGGAATGGCTAATAAAGCTCCCATGACTAAGTTTGGGTTATCTCCACCGTAACGATTGTTAGCATCAGGATCAAACGCTCTAGCATCGGCACGAATGGCTGGCCAACGATAACCAGGAGGGCGATCATAAAGGTATTTGTAACCATGAACCAGCAATTTCAAAACATGAGGAATGGGTGGTGCATCCGGTAATAACTCCCCTAAGCGAATAGTACCCCCAATACTAGATAACCCTGATCCCCCTTGTCCCCCTGTGATTCCTAACCCATAGATATCCTCTTTTCTTGGGGTTCGATGGCCAAATACGGGTCCTCCTCGTTCACATCTAGCTAATGGGTTCGTGGAAATGAGAGTACGGCCATCCGGTTGTAAAAAAGCTGCTGCATTATTAGGGGTTGTTTTTTCTGTGGCATCTGGCACAATTAGATCCTGGGGAACGGGTATTTTTCCTAAAAATTCTCCTCCTTTTTCACAACGTCCTACACCCCAATTTTTAATGGAGTACCAGTTAACAATGGGATCGGTTTTTTGGGTAACAATATAAAAGTTAACTTCTGGTGAAATATTGTACACTTTTTCTAAATTGGCTGGCTCATATTTTGCGTCTAAACTGATGGGAAGATTCCAGATACTTTCTTGAGCAAAGGGTTGTTTATGTTTATTACGAGTCGCTCCTGGGGGATATTCAATCTTATTCGTAACAATCTGGTGATTAAGCATTTCCGAGGCGGTAGATGCTTGTTTTGAGTTAAAATTAGGAGAAATATCCCACAGTTTATTGAGGCTAAGAACCAAAGAAAAAACTAAAATCGTGATGGGTAAATAAATCAGTTTGCTTTTGAGCTTAAACATGAGTTTGGCTCTTGTTTTCTAGACAATGATAGGGTACTGTACCGTAAGCATTCAGCCGTCAGCGTTCCGCGTTCAGCTTTTAAGCTTATGGCTGACAATTGATAGCTGAATACTTACAATAAAGTTTCTCAATATCAAATCCTTCTTCTAAGCTTTAGTTTGAAGCTGATAGCTGAGGGCTGATAGCTGAATGCTTACACTGTACAATTAAAACTATGAACAGGGTTAACTTTTTTTCAGGTTAGCAATTTTTCTCTAGTAATGTCAATTAGGAAATAAAAAGTCAGTCAAAAATGAAACAAAATCTAATTATTTATCGTGATACCTTATTGCCTTATTCTCAAACCTTCATTCCCGCTCAAGGAGAAAGTTTGTTATCTTACCAACCCATTTATACTGGTGTTGTACCAGTGGCTGGAGTTGAAACCCTTCTTCCTTTAGAGCGAACCTTATTATTGAGTGATGTTAAACCATTTTCTAAACTATGGAGACTGTTGTTTAAACTGTTTGGTTTTATTCATCCTCGTTGGCTAAATTCAATTAAAGCTTATTCTCCTTGTCTGATTCATGCTCATTTTGGATTGGGAGGGGTTTGGGCGTTACCGTTATCTCATCAATTAAATATTCCTTTAGTTGTTACGTTTCATGGCTTTGATTTGAGTATTAGTCAATTACAAAAATCAGTATCTTTGAGTCGGAAATATGAATATGAACTTTATTTAAAAAGATTACCATCATTATTTGAAAAAGCTGATCTTTGTATAGCTGTCTCAAAATACATGTATTCAAAATTACTAGAAAAAGGTTGTCCTGAAAACAAAGCAATGGTTCATTATATTGGCACAAATTTAGATTATTTTACCCCCGATCGCACTATCACTCGTGAACCTATTATTTTATTTGTGGGTAGATTGGTAGAAAAAAAAGGGGGTAACTTTTTAATTCAGGCTATGGAAAAGGTTCAAGCAGCAATGCCTGATGTTAAATTGGTTATGATTGGGGATGGACCTCTGAGAACAGAACTAGAAACCCTTGCCCATCAAAAATTAGAAAATTATGAGTTTTTAGGTAAACAACCCCTAGAAATAGTTAAATATTGGATGAATACTGCTATGATTCTCTGTGTTCCTAGTGTTACTGCTGCTACGGGAGATATGGAAGGATTACCCACAGTCATTATGGAAGGCCAAGCGATGGGTTTACCAGTGGTGAGTACGTTTCATTCTGGTATTCCTGAAATTATTATTCATGAAAAAACCGGCTTATTAACCAAAGAAAAAGACTGGCAAACCTTGGGTGACTATCTCTTACTACTGCTTAAAAATCAAGAGATGAGAGAGTATTTTGCCGAGATGGGTCGTAACTATGTACAGGAAAATTTTGATATAAAACAAAATACAGCAAAGCTTGAAGAAATCTACAACAATGTTGTAAGCAGTTGCAATTCTAGATCCATATAAGGAAAAAGTTATATATTCCAAGGGGTTTAATTTAAGTGAACTCGGTCAAAAGCGAGCATCTTCTTCAACCAATGTATACTTGGGTAAACGCTTCCCTTTGTTTGAAGAACGGCCATAAATAGAGAGATGTTTAGAAACAATATCAGGCCAATTATGATTTTGCCTAACATATTGTTGTGCATTTTTCGACAGTTCTCTTAACATTGTAGGGTTATCAATAGCCATTTCTAAGGCTTGAACACAAGCTTTTACGTTACCTTTTTTAAACAATAAACCTCGATTATTTCCAATTAACTGTCGATGGGGAGCAATATTACTGGCAAGGACGGGAATTCCTTGTTGCATAGCTTCTAATAATACGAGAGGTAATCCTTCTACATCAGAGGGCAAAACAAATAAACCCGCTTCCCGCATCATTTCTGATAACAATGCTCCTTTAATTTCCCCTGTAAAACAAATATTCGGGTTATAATTCGCTGCTTGTTTTAATTGAAGATAATAATCTTCCGTATCACTATGTCCACCAGCTAATACTAATTTCCAGTCCTGATGGGGTAAACATTGAAAAGCTCGGATGAGCAGATCAGGGCGTTTTTCTGGTACTAATCGACCTAAAAATAAAATATATTTTTTCGGTTTTAAACAGAGAGATTGAAGATGAGTAGGTTGAGAATCATAGGGAACAAAAGGAGCAGGAGCCGTGGGAATATAATAGGTTGGTTTATTGTAGGTTTCCCAAAAATATTTCTGGAGAAATTGAGAGACAACAATAATTTCATCAGAGCAGATTACGGCCATTTTTTCCCCAAAACGAATTAAACGCGAGGAAAGTTTACCCCATTTTGCCCGTTGCCAATCTAATCCATGACAAGTAACCACTATTTTAGCTTGACTGAAGAATTTACCAATCCAACACCATAAAGCAGGACCTAGGGCATGAATGTGGATGATGTCATAATTGCCAAAAACAGCAATTATCGTAGCCAACAGAGAGTTAATTAAGGCATCAAACCCTTTAAGGGGAAGAGAAGGCAAAGAAATGACTCGGACTCCTTGAGAGTAACTGATCATCTTCGAGGACTGAGTATAACTACCTCGAGCATACAGATCAACCTTACAGCCTTTCTGAGCAATTCGTGGATAAACTTCCTGACAATAACGTTCAATTCCTCCCTGTTGCGCCGGTAAACCCTTCACACCAATAACCGCGATTTTTATTTGATTCATGGAAGTTTCCCAAATAATTTCTTAAGTAAATGTGCTTAATCATTTATTTAGTCATCCATGTTAATACTGACTTGTTAAAGAACTGTGAAGTTCGATCTATAACTTCTATTGGTTGTGGCCAAATTACAATTGTTGCTGCCAACGAGTCCACATCCTTTGATAGATGTCAGTAATGACGGTTTTAGCTTGATAGGGATAAGCTGTATCAACGCAAGCTTGACTGGGGTAATCACTAGGGTTTAATAACACTTTACGCCAACTTGAGGCGATCGCGGATGGGGTTCTTTCTGAACAGACAACACCACTATTGGGGGTCAATAATTTGGGGGTTTCACCGCAACGAGTGGTAATAACAGGGGTTCCAGAGGATAAAGCTTCGAGGACAACTACTGGCAACCCTTCATACACGCTGGTAAGCACAAACGCACTGGCAATTTGATGGAAGTTAGCTAGTTCAGTTTGGTTAATAGAACCGAGTAAGGTAACTTGTTGATTGAGTTGACATTGATTAATTTCTGCTTTAACTTGTGACATTAACTCTCCTTCTCCTGCCATCAACAGATGAACCTTGGGATCATTTAACGCTTGTAGGGCGCGAATGAGTAATAAAGGATCTTTTTGGGGGTGCAGTCGTCCCGCAAATAAAAGAAATTGAGTATTTACAGGAAGGCGAAGTTTTTGGGTTAATTGTTGTCGTTGTTGTTCTCTTTTTTCAGGGGGTAAGGGATAAAAAATATCTCCATCGACAGCATTTTTAATGGTCATAATTTTATGAGCCAGGGTTGGGTATTTTTCTTGATAAAATGTTGTAGTTTCACTGTTACAAGATAAAATTTGCTCGAATTGAGGGAGCAGATTTTTTTCCAATGCAAAATAACCCACAGGAAAATATTGCCAAAGAATTGCTTTTTTGCCAGTTTTAGTAGCTATTTGTTGGCGAATATCATTATGAAGGAATAACATTTTTTCTCCTTGCCAGTTTTTTGTCATCAGGGTTGGTTCGAGACGATGAAAATGAAAAAAATCAGAGGTAAATGTTTTTTTCCACAACGCTGCTGTGTATTTAATAGTTGTAGGAATTAAGCCCCGAATATCGTCGTTAGGTAAATAAAATAAGGGCATAAATTTAATCATATTTCCTGAAAATTCTCTTTCTTGCCATTGGCCAATTTCTTGAAGAGAATTTCCTGTACCAATCAATCTAACTTCAAATTCTTCTGGAGCATATTTAAGAAAAGAACGAATAATCGTTTGAATACCACCGATACTACTATTCCAAGGATTAAATTGATAGCAAATCGTTAAAATAGGTTTTTTCATAATGACTGATTCTTTAACTCTTCAAAGAAAATAATGGAAAATTGATCATTATTTTTACCTAGCAATCATAGCATATTCTTAATCCCAAAAACAGTATTAATATGGAATTTCTGATATTTATTATCTCTAATTACTTACGTATTCAGCAATTTCAACTATTTAACTAATCTGAAGAAAAAGAGGATAAAAATACATATTTTTTTTATATCGGTGCTTTTACTGTTGTCATCTTTTTAGAAAAAAAAATAGGATAAAAGTATTGCATCCATAGCTATTTTAAAAAACAAAATTTTTTCTTTATCGAACAAAGATTGTCAAAAAATTCGTCTTTTAAGGATTTTTGCAATCATTTAGTAACTTGATCGACAGGATTTGTTTGGCTATTTATTTTTATTTTGAATCTTAAAAACATAAAATGTTAACCGAAACAACCGTAATTTCACCCAATTTAGAAACAGTTTTTAACCCTCATACTCCTCTTATTACTGAAGATATTTTTTCCCTCTACAATCAACAAAATAACCAATTAACGAAATTAGATGTAAATACTTATTTAGAGCCACAACAAACCACTTCTCAACTAGAAGGAATTGGGGATATTTTTGAACAAAATTTACAATATCTTGATCATAGAGAATCCATAAAAACTGATGAAATCAGCCCGTTTGTCGATCCACTCACTGGGATCGATGAAACACAACCCATTGCCTCAGCAATTAGCCCAACAGAAACCACTTGGAAACCCCTTTATGAACCTGGGGTTGGGGGGTGGTTAACCTCTTTTGCCATTAGTCCCCACGACTCAGATCTTATCATTGCGGGGGGAGATATGCTAGGGGTTGCTTATTCCCATGATGGGGGAAAGAGTTGGTTAGGGGGTCAAGGGTTAAAGAGTTGGGAAATTGAAGAAATTACCTTTGATCCCCATGATTCCAATAAGATTTGGTTAGCTACAAAATCTGGTCCTTATTTATCCCTTGATCGAGGTCAAACCTGGATAGAAAAACGAAATGGGTTGCCTGATTTTCAATGGGGAACCTTTGTGGCACCCATACAAGAAATTTTGATTAATCCGAATAATACGAATCATTTATTAGCCTTTACTGGCCATCAACGGGGAGACGAAGCATCAGAAACCAATCGAGGAGAAGTTTATCGAAGTTTAGATAACGGAGAAAATTGGCAGTTTTTATCACAAATTGGCTCTCAAATTGAGAATAATATTTATGATGTTGATTTTTCGACCAATAATTTCAATCAACTCTTTGCCAGTACCAACGAGGGCTTATTTCGGAGTACAGATGGGGGGAAAACTTGGACAGCATCAGGCACAAATTTACCCACAGGAGATAAAAAATCCTTAGCCACCCATTCTAGTGATCCCAATACCCTTTTAATTACTGTTAATGGTCAAGGGGTTTATCGTTCAACAGATGCAGGAAAAACCTTTGAAGCGGTTAATAATGGCCTCAATATTTCTGATATGAGTCAATCCTTTTTTGATCAAATTAGATTTGCTCCCAATAATCCTGATATTGCCTTTTTTGGTGAAAGAAAAACCGCAGGAAATTATCTAAGTCAAGACGGTGGATTAACTTGGAATAAAGTAGGTGGCTACGAAAAAGGCAGTTATTCCATGGAAAATAAGTATTTTCGTGCCTTTGATATTGACCCCAATAACCACCAAAGAATCATCGGTGGCACAGGAGAAGGTATCTGGTTGACAAAAGATTTAGGTAACAGTTGGCAAGATACTTCAAGTACGGAAATTTCTGAAGATCACTGGCGAGGTAACGGCTATTCTGGATTAGTTGTTGTCAATTTTCATTGGGATCAATTCCATACTAATCAATCCTTTATCGCCGCTATGGATTCTGGAAAATGGATGAGTCGAGATGATTTGAATACCTGGGAATGGGCAGGAGAACATCGAGACAATGGTATGTCAGATTTTGCTGGCTTAATTGATGTTTCGTTTACCAATCAACCAACGGCTCAACAAGTTATTTATGGCGTGGTGGGACATTCAGCTACCCAGAAGAGTCGAGGGGTTTATGTCTCTTTTGATGGGGGACATAATTGGCAAAAACAAAGCATTCCTATTCCCGAAGGAAGGGGCAGAAAAATTGTTGCTCACCCCACAGAAACGAATAAATCTTGGTTAGTTTGGGATGATAAACTTTTCTTTTCTAATGATTATGGCAAAACCTGGAACCAACAATTAATGACCGCAGGAAATATTTATGAATTAACCCCTGATTATAAGAGTGAAACGTTCCAAGTTTATGTTGGCAGTCAAAGCGGTTTGTGGCAATCTGCGGATGTCACGGGTAATAATTACAATTTAGTCCCTGGTTCTGAGGTCAATGCTTGGGGGATCACTCGCATTGACATTGTTGATCACGATACGTTATACGCAGTGAATGCTAAACGAGACGGTTATAGTCGACGGGGAATTTGGCAATACGATCAAGGGGTTTGGACTCAATTAACCAATAATAAAAGTGATGGTTCAACCCCCTTCCGTTGGGTGGCTGATATTGCTGTTGATCCGCGCAACCCCGATCGCATTTTAGCTGCAACGGATCAAGATCCTTTCCTATCCGTGTCACAGGCCACAGGGGTTTGGTTATCTGAAGATGGAGGCAACAGTTGGCAACCCTTTAATGATGGACTTTCTATGTTACGGGTCAAAAATATACAATTTAAACCCGATGACTCAGGAACCGTTGTCATTGGAACCACAGGAGGTGGTTTATATCGCACTCAAATTGGGGGAGATACCACTGCACCCATGGTTCATGTGGATTTAGATAATATCATTGAACCAGCAGCAGGGGACTATACTTTCCAAGTGACCTACACCGATGATACAGCCATCGATCTCAATAGTCTTGATAATAATGATTGGGTGGTGACAGGAGACAATGGATTTACGGCCCAGGCAACTTTGAGCAACGTTACGTCCCTCATTAATGGCACTACCGTTGTAGCTACCTATTCTATTAATGGCCCGGGTGGAACTTGGGATATGAGTGATAATGGTACTTATACCCTGTCCTTGGTTTCAGAAGAAGTAAAGGATATCCATAATAATGCTGTTTTAGAAGGGATGTTAGATACCTTTACTGTGGATATGAATACCGTTTTTGAGCCAAGTAGTGGCGGATGGGAGTCAATGACCATTGAAGCAGAGGCGTTTGACCAGAGTATCGCCCCTGATGGGGTTCATCAATGGGTGTTAGTGAATGATGCTGCTGCCTCTGGTGGTCAGTCTTTGCAAGCGTTGGTTGATAATGGGACAAACCATAACACAGGTTACGAGAGCAACAGTCCTCGCCTAGATTACACTATTAACTTTGAGGAAACCGGCATCCATTATGTGTGGATTTTAGGGAAAGCCGGAGGCAGTAGGATTGAGCATAGTGATTCTATCCATGCAGGATTGAATGGACAAGCCACGAATACAGGCGATCGCATTTCGGGCTTTACGGGGGAATATGGATGGTCAAACCAAACAATGGACTCGGTAAGAGCAACCCTAGAAGTAACTGAAACAGGGGTACAAACCTTTAACCTATGGATGCGTGAAGATGGTTTTATCGTTGATAAAATTATCTTGACCACGGATGAGAATTTTGAGCCAAGCAATTTATAATTTGCTACAATTTTCCGAAGGATATATAGGGCAGGAAGTGTCCGAATCTACGCCTAACCAAACTGTTGAAATGCAGTGTATCAAGAGCGTTAGTTCTTGAGGGTAGGAAACTCCACTCTCAACGTAGTAGGGTGGGGTACTTCACTAATAGACGAACTCATTGGTTTTACGGATTAGGAGGCAGTGTGAATTCTTTAGTACAGAATATTAGTTTTGAACTATCTGCAAGAACCCGCAACCTGATTCAACCCACCCTCAATCATAAGTTAATCTACATTCATATCCCAAAATGTGGGGGGGTTTCTCTGAGTAAAGCCCTGAAAGCTTGTTATGTAACGATTAATATTAGAGATTCTAATCTTTACAAACTCAATTCAGAAGCTTGTCAGACAGTGGCCCAAACGTTAGAAGAAAAGCCCCTCACCGTTTTTGACCCAACGGTTATTAAGTTACGGCAGGAATTATTGCTTTATGGGATGTCACAGCCCAACATTAACTATATTAGTGGTCATTTCCTCTTCAGTAACATTGCTTATGAGGCTTTTCATCACCAATACCAGTTTATTACCATGTTGAGAGATCCTGTTAAACGGTGGATCTCAGAATACTTTTACAATCGTTATAAAAGCTATGGTAATGCTAAAACTGACCTGGATATTGAAGCCTATCTTAACTCCGAAGCAGGACGCAACAGTGGACAAGTGTATAGTCGGTTTCTCTGCGGTTTAACTGAGGTTGAAGACTATGGTTCAGCAGATGTGATTGCTCACACTAAAGAAAACCTACACAAATTTAGCTTAGTTGGCTGCATTGAACATCTTGATAGGTTTCTGCAACAATTTTCTCAGCGATTTGGTCGACAGTTGAGAATAGGTCAATGGAATCAGAATCCTAAGTCTAAATCCTATCAGAAGTCGGTGATCACCGATGATATGCTTGATCGCATTCGAGAACTGTGTCGTTCCGATATTGAGATCTATAACTATGCTGTTGAAAATCTTATTATTGGCTCAAAAACCAAGGGAAAAGAAGTTTTAACCGATGAAAAATAATTAATTAGGCTACAATGTGTGAGTAAAAACCAAGCCGATAATCATCCGTTAAAATCATAGGAGTGTTAAATTTACAGGGATATGACTGAGACAAATTTTTCATCTTTATTGTCTATTTTAAATCGACGAAAATGGTTGGGATTAACCACTTTTAGTGCAGTTATTACTGGTGCCATGACCTATTTGCTGTTAGTGCCAACTGAGTATAGAGTCAAGACAAAGTTAATGGTTAACGAGCAACAAACAGGGATTTCCGAGTTAGGCAAAGACTTACAATTATCAACCTATCAAACTCGACAATCTGATCCGTTAGCCACTTTGGCAGAATTAGCCAAATCCAAGCGAATTTTAAATCCAGCCTTCAAGGACATTTTTCCCCCAAAAATTGACTCGCCTGAAGTCATTTCCCTTCGGAAAAACTTAACAAAAAAATTAGGGGTTAAAATTGTTCCTGCAACCAACATTCTCGAATTAACTTATCAGTATAAAGATCCAGAAATTGCTGCGACAGTTCTTAATTCAATTACCCAAACCTTAGTTGCTGAAAAGAGTAAAACCATTCGCTCTCAAGCTCAAGTTGTTAGAGAATTTTTAGAAGCAGAAATCCCTAAACAAAGAGATCTAACCGAATCAGCTACCTCAGCCGAAAATAAATATCGTCAGAAACACGGTTTAATCTCAGTTTCTGAGCAAACAAGTAACTTAGTGAATAGTTTAGAAAACTTAGAAAATCAACAGCGAGAACTTCAGTCCCAATTACAAAATAATCAAACAAAGACCCAAGAGTTTCAACGATTGATTGGCTTACAAGATAGGGAAAAAGCTTATATAACTGGACAAATTAAACAGGACGAAAACTTACAAACCTTACAAAACAAATTGGTTGATCTAGAAATCCAACTTGCCAATGCTCGTTCTCGTTTTACCGATAGTAATCCCACGGTTCTTTCACTTTTAGAAGAACAAGATCAAGTTTTACAGCTTTATCAACAAGCGTTAGGGAGAGTTTCACCAACTGCTGTTAATGTTGACCCCAATGCAGTTACCACAGATGAATTAAGTCAAACTTTAATTACTCAATTCATTCTTAATGAAATTGAAGGATTAGCGTTACAACAACAATTGCAAGCATTACAACCACAAATTAGTCGTTTACAAAGTCGTCTGCTACAAATTCCCAGTCAACAACAACCCTTAGCAACATTAGTAAGAGAAAAAGAAGAAGCTGTTAATAACCTTAAATTTTTAGAATCTAAATTAGTAGAAGCTCGCCTAGCTGAAGCACAATTATTAAGTAATATTATTGTTTTAGAATTGGCTCCGACTAATTCTTCTAATACAACTCCTTCTAAACCAGC
>JASJDW010000195.1 GCA_030064955.1 Crocosphaera sp. | reverse complement strand
TGGATTTCTGATTCAACGAGTTCGCTTACATTAAAGTCTTCTCAGCCTTTAACCCAGAGGCGATTCTCTCCTCAGACGTTCACCCCATTTCAGAGGTCTGTTCTCGTATGCCCTACGATACAGTTCAAAACCGAAAAACTTGGTTGGTCTGGTACTTGATGCTTAAAGCTTTTACTTGTACAAGCTTTTCTGTACAGAACCCATAGCCTGAGTTTTCAAGGTGCGTTGCCATTAGGCGACTGGGTTTTTAGAGCGGTTGATTACCCTATCCGCTATAGTTCTAATTATACATTACCTTAAAACCCTGGAAAAGCGAGGGCAGAACTCCGAGGTTTCCTCGGAGATTATCTGACCTCAAGAAGCCGTCCTAAAAGGGACGGGGCTTTAAACCCAAATTTCCGGTAATCTGGGAACGGGAAAGAATATAGAATATATAAATTTGGTAAATTAGTTAATCATATTATGATTATTTCCATTACTGCTTTGAAAGGGGGTGTCGGCAAAACCACTACTTCTATACATCTTGCAGCTTATTTGCAAGAAAAAGCCCCTACGTTGCTTATTGATGCCGATCGCAATCGTTCTGCTTTAATTTGGTCTAGGGAGGATAAACTACCGTTTCATGTGGCTTCCCAAGCAGGATCAACCAGTATTATCCGTAAATATCCCCACATTATCGTTGATACTAGGGCCAGACCGGAACCAGAAGAATTTAAGGATCTTGCGGATGGGAGTGATTTATTAATTGTTCCCACAACCCCTAATCATTTAGACTTAGACGCAACGCTTAAGGCCGTAGAACAACTACAAGACCTCAAAGCTAATTTTAAAGTGCTGTTGACCAAGGTAGATGCTCGTACCAAAAGTGGACAGGAAGCTAAAAAATTGCTCAAAGAAGCGAACCTTCCTCGCTTTAAAACCTCTATTCCTTTATTAGTGGTCTTTGAAAAAGCTTCTCAAAGGGGTGTTATTACTAGAGATTATCCTGATCCACGTTCTAAAATGGCTTGGTCTGCTTATGAAGCGGTGGGGAAAGAAATTTTACCCTAAATAATGTCCAAGAGGTCTACATGATGAAAGGTTAAAAATTGGGTAGCGTCTTCTACAGAAAGAGGCTTACTTAAATGATAACCTTGCATGGTTTGACAGTGTAAATTCTGCAACGTATCTAGTTGTTGTTGGGTTTCTACCCCTTCAGCAACTACCCTCATATCAAAACTTTTTCCTAAAGAAATTAGGGCAGAAATTAAGGTAGTGTTATCAGGGTTATCATCTATTTCTTTGATTAAGGAAACATCAAGTTTTATGGTATCAAAAGGGATTTGATGCAAATTATTAACCGCAGCATAACCAATACCAAAATCATCTAAACAAATCCTAACCCCTAAGCTTTTTAGTTGTCTTAAAACTTTATAAGCAAGTTTGATATCTTTCCAAATAATTGCTTCAGTAATTTCTAATTCTAACCATTGAGGAGAGAGTCCTGTAGAGGTTAAGATTTCATCAACCAAATCAACTAATTGAGGATGATGAAATTGGGTCATAGATAAATTAACAGATACTAAAACAGATGGTAACTGATTCGTTTGCCATATTTTATTTTGTGTGCAAGCTTTTTCTAAGATCCAACGAGTTAAAGGTACAACTAATTCGGTTTTTTCTACCCAAGGTAAAAATTGTTTAGGGGGAACTAAACCATATTTAGGGTGTTTCCAACGAATAAAAGCCTCCATTGCTTCTGTTTTTTGGGTATTACTGTTTAATTGAGGTTGATAGTATAAACATAATTCTTCTTTGGTTAAAGCGTCGTAAAGTCGCTTTTCAATCTGTGATAATGAGACATTACTTTTATTCAAGTTTTCATTGAGAATGTTATGATTACCTGTTTTTTTATGATAAATGAGTTGGGTTTCTGCATAATTTAAAAGTTCTTGGGGAAGTTGTCCATTTTTAGGATAAATAGCTATTCCCAAATGAGTGATCAAGGATTGAGTATTGTTTTCAACAGTAAAGGGATACTTCAGTTCTTTAATGATTCTTTGAGTAATTTTATATAAATTATCTGCTTCTTTAATATGAGGTAATAAAATCGCAAATTCATCCCCTCCCCAACGAGCAACAATATCTCCTGTTCTAATACAATTTTTTAAACGTTCGGCGATCGCTTGTAAAAAATAATCTCCAATCGTATAACCAAAACTATCATTAATTTCACTAAAATGTTTAATATCTATCAAAAAAATAGCTAAACAATTTTTATGCCTTTTTGCATTGGTTAGCGCAATAGAAACATATTCATTAAAAAGAATACGATTAGGTAATTCAGTCACTGGATCAAGATAGGATTCTTCTTGAAAGGTATCATCATTACTGTCATCTTTGAGAGAAGAACTGTGCAACAGAAAAGTTGATCGTTGATTGGGATTATCTAAGTTTAAGACAGGTACTTTACTAATAGACGGAATCTTAGCGGGTTTAAATTTATTGGCAGTATTTTTATCAATAAAACTTTCTGAAATAGCAGCATGAGGAACCACATGATAACTCGCATTGACTTCACAACCAAAATTAATTAAATCACCGTCTTTAAGTTGATGAATTAAGCATTTTTGTCCATTAACAAAAATACCATTTTGACTTTTTTTTCCTTCTAAATCTCCATCTAAAATCCAAAAAGAATGTTGGTTAGTTTTGTGGTTAATTTTTTTAATTAAAGTAGCGTGTTTTCGAGAAACCTGTTTAGAATCGATTACAATAGAATTACTAGAATGTCTCCCTAAAGAATAGTTAGACTCTTCTAAGGAAATCGTCCAACGGGAGTAATTATCTTCAAGAACCAATATATAACGATTCTCGGTATTTTTTTTTGTGTGATTCATTGTTTAATCATCTCTATTTTACTTTAAGTTTAATGTTTTCTATCGCCATTTAATGTCACCCTCAAGCTTCAATTTATTATTCTTAAATTCCACTTAAAAATGTGGTTGCATCTACGGATTTTAGAGGACGACTAAACCAAAATCCTTGAATCTCCTCACAGTTTAATCTTTGTAAAAATTCTAATTGTTGTAGCGTTTCTACCCCTTCTGCAACCACCCGAAGATTGAAGCTCTTTCCTAGAGCAATTATAGCAGAAATTATGGCTGCATTTTGAGGATTATTTTGTAAAGTTTGGATAAAAGATTGATCAATTTTTAGAGTCGTAATCGGAAATTTTTGTAGATACCTCAAAGACGAGTAACCTGTCCCAAAATCATCCAAGGAAATTTGTACCCCTAAATCTCTTAATTTGTGCAAGGTTTCTTGGGAGAAATCAATATTTTCCATCATAGCTGTTTCGGTAATTTCTAAGTCTAAAAGATGGGGTTCTAAACCTGTTTCTTCTAAAACTTGAGCAACAATATCAACTAAATTAGGCTGTTGAAATTGTTTAGGGGATAAATTAACTGCTATTGTAATAGGGGATAAACCTTGTTCTTGCCATGATTTATTTTGTTGACAAGCTGTTTTTAAAACCCATAAACTAATCGGAATAATTAAGTCTGTTTTTTCTGCTAAAGGAATTAATTTAGTAGGAGAAACATGGCCTAACTCGGGATGATACCATCGTAAAAGAGCTTCCATTCCACTAATTTTATTATTAGTTATATTTAGTTGAGGTTGATAGTGTAGAGAAAAAGATTCTTCTTCTAACGCTTGATATAAAAGATTTTCTAATTTTAATAACAAAGATGCTTTGGAAGTCATAGTTGAACGATAAAAACGGTAATGATTTCTACCTCGTTCTTTAGCTCGATAAAGAGCTGCATCAGCATTTTTTAGTAAGGTTTCTGCATCTTCACCATCTTGAGGATAAATAGCAATACCAATGCTGGTTTTAATATATAATTGATGTCCTGAAACTTCAAAAGGTTGCTTAAGATCATCTAAAATACGTTGTGCTAAATTAATGGTATCTTCTGGACTATTAATTTGAGGTAATAATAAGGTAAATTCATCCCCTCCCCAACGGGCAACAACATCATTATTTCGGACACAAGAACTTAAGCGTCGAGCAAAAATTGTGAGTAATTGATCTCCAATTTTATGACCTAAACTATCATTAATATTTTTAAAAGAATCTAAATCAAGAAAAAGCAAGGCCATTGAATCATCATTGTTTTTAGCTTTCAGTAAAGCAATTTCTAACTGTTCATCAAAGTAATTTCGATTAGGTAAATCAGTTAACGTATCATAAAAAGCCCGATATTCTAAGTTTTTTTCAGCCCGTTTTCTAGCAGTAATATCAAATAAATAACTTCTGATTAATTGATGTTCTGATAAATAATGGACATACTGCTCAAAAATGTCAGAACCAATTATCACCTCTCTTAATAATAAATTCCCTTGAATATTATGAACGCCTGACAGTAAACCCGCTAGAATAGGATGTTTTAATTTTTCTTGTGTAATAGTTTTAAACTTAATACTAGCTGCTGGATTTAGATAAGTTAAATTACCCGTGAAATCAATTTCAACAATAGGATTGGGACTTAATTCAGGAAAAGAAGCCAATCGAATTAAATCATCCCGATCACGCTCTTGTAAACTGTCCTCACTAATCAACGTTGACTTATTATTATCATCAGCAATCATGGTTTCCATCATTTCATCATCCTCTTGCTCTAATTGTCCACAATCAAGAGGATTAAATAAATCAATATCTAAAGCCGTAGAAATAATATAATAACTAACTTTCGCTTGAGGACCAAAAATAACAACATCACCATGTTTTAGATTATGAGACTCTTTTAATTTCCCATTAATTAATAAACCATTGGTACTGCGATGACCTTCTAAATCTCCATCAATAATTCGATAAGAATAACTATCTAAGCGGGGGGTTAACTTAACTCGTACAATGGTGGCATGACGACGAGAAACAACTTGCTCATAAATAACAATATCATTACTTGATTCTCGGCCAACACTATAGGTTGCTTCTTCTAAAGCAACGATGCGTCGCGCTTTTTGGTCCTCAATAACAAGAATATGACGAAAGGATGATAGGGTTTCCATCACAGATACACAAACAATGGTTATTCTTATAGTTCCCAGAAGCTTCTAGAAACTAACCATCGATTATCGGTAAAGACATATAGTTTGCGGAATCTATATAATTGTTTCTAGCAATTTTACTGAGGAGTTCTGTCGCTTCCTTGGTGGGTAAAGGACGACTAAACCAATAACCCTGAATCTCCGTACAATCGAGATCCTGTAAGATCTTCAGTTGTTGAGAGGTTTCCACCCCTTCAGCAACAACACGCATATTAAAACCTTTACCAATGGCTAAAACAGCGGAAATTAACCCCAATTCTTCCGAACTTCCCCGTAAGTCTCGGATAAAATCTTGATGAAGTTTTAACGTGCGGAATGAAAATTGCTTAAGATACCCCAAAGAAGAAAAACCGCGACCAAAATCATCTAAAGCGATACGAACTCCTAAATTTTGAAGATCTTGTAACGTTTTACGAGCTAAATTCAAATTTTGTCGTAGGGTTAACTCCGTTAATTCCAATTCTAACCATTGAGGATCAAGGCCCGTTTCATCCAAAATACTGGCCACCACTGTAGCTAAATGGGGTTGTTGAAATTCCCTTGCAGACAGATTCACCGTCACAGGAATTGGGGGTAAACCATCTTTTTGCCAAGACAAATTTTGCTCACAGGCCGTTTTTAAAACCCATTTACTCAGATGTAAAATCAGGTTAGTTTTTGCAGCTAAGGGTAAGAATTTTTGAGGCATAATCATGCCAAAAGCGGGGGTTTCCCAGCGTAATAATGCTTCCATCCCCACAATTTTCCCCGTTTTATACTGTAGTTGTGGTTGATACTGAAGAGAAAATTGTTTCTTTTCTAACCCTTGATGGAGAAGACTTTCTAGCCGTAATAATAGTTCAGCTTCTGCTGTTAAATGGGGACTATAGAATTGATAATGGTTCTTTCCTTGTTCTTTGGTACGATATAAAGCGGTATCCGCATTTTTTAATAATCCTTCTGCATTGTCTCCATCTTGAGGATAAATAGCAATACCAATACTACATTTAATTTGCAGACGCTGTTCATCTAAGATAAACGGACGTTGTAAGGTTTCAAAAATACGTTGGGCTAATTTAACCGTATCTTCTGTATTTTTAATTTGAGGTAATAATAAAATAAATTCATCACTTCCCCAACGGGTTACTGTATCCCCTGCACGAATACAAGAACTTAATCTTTCTCCAAAACTTTGTAAGACTTTATCTCCTGTAGAATGGCCTAACGTATTATTAATATAAGTAAAGGAATCAATATCAATAAACATGACCGCCAATAAATGTTCATAACGTTGAGCATGGGCTAAAGCGACCCCTAATTGTTGTTTAAATAATTCCCGATTGGGTAAATTAGTGAGGGGATCATGAAGCAGTTGATATTGTAGTTCTTCTTCTGCCTGTTTTCGCTCACGAATATCTCGAATAACTAAGCAGAAAACCTCCTGTCCCTGATAGGTGGTTAGAGTAACTTGACCAGCAACCGCTAGTAATGCTCCATTTTGATGACGATGGAAAGATTCCCTAATAATATAGGGATTGTCTGGGGTAATTTTCTCTAATTCTTTATTAAAAGTATCCCGTTCTGTTTCTAATAATTGATAAAGATTACAACCAATAATTTCAGCACTACTATAGCCTAATAATTGACAATAAGCTTGATTGGTTTCAATAATATGTTTTGTATCTGAATTGATGACTAAAATGCCTTCTGTGCTTTGCTCAAAAAAGAAACGATAACGATCTTTTCCCGCCGTTAACTTCACTTCTTTTTTGCGATATTTTGTGATTTCAAATAAATAACTTATTAAACATTCCCTTTCTTTTAAATAGTGAATGTGTTGTTCAAAAAAACTTTGCTCAAATTGAACTTCTCGAATAAACGACGTTCCCTCCGTAGGGGTTCTATTGCCAATGAGATTATTGAGAATAGGATGAAGTGATTGTAATTTAATTAAGTCAGGAAACTTGATTTTAGCAGCAGCATTTACATAGTTAATCTGTCCTTGAAAATCAACTTCTATAATGGGATTTGGATTAGAATCCGCTAAAGAAGTTTGCGCTTTCAATTTTTCTGAGTTTTCATTTTTCCCCTGATTACTAAAAGCCATTGTGTTAGACGGTTCATCATCCTCATCTTCTAAGAAAATTTCATCAAGAGAGGCAAAATGATCCATAGAGGGTAAATCATCTAACGGTAAACAAGTCTCACTCTCTTGACTATTAGAGTCTGACTCTTGTAATAAATCCAGTTCAGAAGAATCAGCAATAATATGATAGTTAGCTTGAGATTGATTACCAAAACGAATTAAATCCCCCGGTGTTAAATCATGGGAAAAACAATATTTCCCATTGACAGCGATACCATTGGTACTTCTTTTTCCTTCAAGATTACCATCAATAATACGATAACAGGGTTGATCATTTTCTGTCCCCTCAATCTTCAATAAAGTGGCATGATGACGAGATACTTGGCGATCGTATAACAAAATATTACTATGAGGATCACGACCGATGGAATAACTATTATCCGTTAAAGGGACAATACGTCTAGATTTTTGATCGGCGATAACTAGCAGATAACGGACTTCTGAGACATTGCTCATCACAGTTTATCGAAAGTAAAAAGCTATACTAATAACGTTCCCGAAAACTTCAACGAAACTAACATAATTCTCACAGGGCTTGATTCTTGTTAGCTTTCCCGACTTTCATCCCACGTCCGTACTGAAAGTCGGCGTGGGACGGGGCTGAGGGGCGAACCACTTCGCCCCTCAGCCCCTCATCAAAGTCGGGGCAATACTTATGAGATAATTCTAGCATATTTATAAAGTTGTGCTAGAATTTGGGAATGCTGACCATGAACATGACCTACAGAATTTATCCAAGTGCTGACCAAGATGCAATAATGCTTGAGTGGCTAGAAACTTGCAGACGACTTTATAACCGTTGTTTGCGAGACTTAAAAACTTGGTTAAATGGGAAGAAATGCCCTATTGATAGGTGTTCATTGAAGCAAGAATATATTGTGCCAGCCGATCTACCATTTCCCAGTTATCTCGAACAAAAACGTCAATTAACTCAATGGAAAAAGGAAAATCCTTGGTTAAAAGAGGTTCATTCTCAAGTAACTCAAGATGTAGTTAAAAGAATGCACAATACTTGGGAGGCATTTAAAAGGCGTGACTTTGGCTTTCCTCGGTTTAAAAAATATGGACAGTTCCGTTCATTTTTGTTCCCTCAATTTAAAAACCCTCCCCTCCAACTCCCCTCCTGGGAGGGGATGGGGGTGGGTGACTATCAGATAAAACTCCCAAAAATAGGCTCAGTTTCAATTGAACTACATCGTCCTATTCCTGAAGGGTTTATTATTAAGCAAGTCCGAGTTTTATCAAGAGCTAGAGGGACAAAATGGTACGTTGTTATAACTGTTCAGTCTGATATTGAAGTACCAAGCCCTTTGCCAAAAGGTAGAGGATTAGCTGTTGATATTGGACTTGAAAACTTTCTTACTACTAGCGACAATTTTACGGTTGAACCTGGCTCATTTTTCCGAGATTTACAAAGCGAGTTGAAATTACTGCAACGTAAAGCCTCTCGAAAAAAGAAAGGGTCTAAAAACTGGGAAAAAGCACAAATTAAAGTGGCTAAACTTCATCATAAAATAGCTAATTCTCGCAAGAACTTTCACTTTCACATTGCTCATCAATTGTGTGACCAAGGTGACATGATTTTTGTGGAAGATATTGACTTTCGAGTATCAGCTAAAGGATTCCTTGGCAAGTCAATGCTTGATGGAGGTTGTGGTCAATTCAGGACAATATTGCAGTGGGTTTGTTGGAAACGAGATAAGTTCTTTGCCAAAGTTGACCACAAATATAGTTCACAAATATGTCCTAATTGTGGGACTCATACAGGTAAAAAACCTTTATCCCAACGCCAGCATATCTGCCCTGAGTGTAACTATCAAACCACAAGAGATCATGCAGCAGCCGAGGTTCTGCTACAACGAGGACTAGACGGGGTTGACAAGCTGTCGAGGTTCCCTCGACAGACGACCCCTCACAAAGTACGCATGGACGATGCGGAAAGGAAACTGCCTGGTAATAAGTCCGTGTCTGCCGAGGAAACCTCGGCAGTTCATACCGGACGTGGCGATCTATCGGGGTCAGTCTGTGACTGGCTAGATAAGTGCCGATCCAGGAATGCTCAACAGCGATCTTGAGAAGCTCACACCATAATCTGTGATTTGGTGTGGGAGGATGTCACCAGAAGTATAGTCATATAATGACAACAGCCATAATTTATTAGTGGGGAGAACATTCTGTGCATTCAACTCAAAGCGATCGCCATATCCCAAAACATCTTGATAAAATCTTCTTTGGGGCTGCTAGTGTTTACTTTCTATTAGCATTGATGTGGGTATTCTATGATCTATCTGAGCAAAAAAAACCTGAAACAGCAGAAGTGACCCCAAATTCTGCTGATGCTCAGTTTATCGCCTATTTACAACAATCTTTGAACGTTATTAATCAACCGTCAACGGAAAAAACCTTAGTCAACCCTCAAGACAAAAAAACCTCTACCGTCTCTATTCAACCCCCGTCACCCCCTACCCCAGAAAAGGTGATAGAACGGATTTATGTACCAATGTATCCCCCTAACCAGTCAAACCCAACTCCTTCTACCCTTCCACCTAACTCTCCTCCTGCCCCTCCTTTGCCTTCTCCTACTTCCAAACCTTCTAGTGTTGCTGTTTTAACCCCTAATCAAAATACCTTTTCGGTTCCCCCAGAAATTGCTGCTAATTCTCAACTCCCTCAAGATACTGGTCATCAGTTAGTGGGAGTTTTGGAGTCAGGACAACAATCAACAGCTATTTTTACCTTTAATGGTATTAGTCGACGGTTTGAAATTGGGGAAGCGGTAGGCAATAGCGGTGGTATTCTAATGGGAGTACAAAATCAACAAGCGATTATCTATCACAACGGTCAGACTAAATATGTCGAAGTAGGACAAGGGTTTTAATTTAAAGTTTAAAATTTATTAATTGTTATATGAGTATTTTTGATGATTTCAGTCGCTTTCTAGAAACACGCTTAGAGGAATTTTTGAAAAATAATCCTCATCTAGAATTACAAGCCCTTTTAGAACAGTTAAGAGAACAAGAACAACAAGCTCTAAAACTAATTATTGAAAAGGAAGGGCAGAAAAAACGCTTAGAAACTGAAATTCTCTCTTTAGCTGAAGATATCCAAAGTTGGCACAAAAGAGTAGCAAAAGCTCAAGCTGCTGGACGGTTAGATTTAGCTCAAAGGGCCCAAGAAAGAGAAGCTGCTTTATTGCGTCAAGGTAATCAATTATGGGGTCAAATGGAAGGAGCAAAACAACAAATTGCCAACGGAAAAACCCTATTAAGTCAAATTCGACGGCGAAAAGAGGAAATTCAGACCAAAGCAAGGCAAGCAAAAGCGGCTCAAGCTCAGGCTAATTATGATACGAAAGGATGGAATCAAACCATTAATTATAGTACCTACAATAAGGCTACTGACCCCCTAGAAGCAGAGTTTCAAAAGTGGGAATTAGACGATGAGTTAGAACAATTAAAACGGAATCTTTGAGGATAGCTTCAAGTGCTTTTTCTAAAAGTCAGGAAATATTGACATTATCCATAGTACAAATTGTAGTTCTTTAAGATATAATAAGATTACGTACACAATCAGGGGAAAATTATGCGACTAAAATCATGGGAATCCCCCCGTAAAATGAACCAGCGTAATAGTAAAGGCCGTCTAGCATCCGCTAGATTAAGGCAGCTAAGAAAACGCAATAAGCAATTAAAACAGGAGCTTAAAAACGCTGCTGTTAGTAATTGCAGCTATTAAAGAGTTAGGAAATTGATTATGATTAAAAAAGAAAAAATTACTCAAGGAATTGAAGACATACCCGAACTTATATTAACTATAATATTAAATTGTATAGAATTAATGGAGAGTCATGAACAGTATGAAGTTTCTGACTCTTTATTGTTTAGTGAGTTTAGTCTGACTAAAGGTTGGTTGACAAAAGATGAAGAACAAGCATGGTAGAATTAATGAAAATAAAGACCCTATTGCCATAATAAAACTGAGTTCGACTCTTCTAAATTGTCCTTACCTTAAAACTCGAAAAACTCTTACATCGAACTCACCTATGTTTATGTTTATTATGGTGAGTTGTAGCAATAGAAATGACTTGCCACAATTGGGAAATCTGTTCCTTACTATCAGAAATTAAACAGGGAAATACAGACAACCCTTCTATGGCGTTAGCAGCTTGTGCAGTAGGAACATCTAATACCACTAAGGGTAATGCTGAAAGTTCTGGGTTTTTGGCTAGCGATCGCAGATACTCCTCAGCATTATCTAAAAACTGTCCATCTAAGATAATCACGTCAATATCCCAAACACTGACTAACAAGGATCCTTGTTCAAGATCATCTGCTTCTAAAATACGGTGATTGAACTGAGATAATTGAGCAATTAAATTCCATTCTAATTGTGATGTTATAGATTTAGTTTGTGTGTCCCCTTGAGACAGATTAGGAATTAAACTAAGAATCGTTAAGGAGCGATCTTCTGATTTTATTCTGGGTTCAAAGGGTTGTAAACACTGCTCAAGGGTAGATAAATCAGTAGGAACTTGAATAAATCCATCAGCGCAACGGTGTTCTCCTAATACTTGATTACCTTGAGTTTGTGTGACAAACACCCGAATGCTTTGGGTTTGCGGATCAGATTTCAATAAAGTTAATACATCCCATCCTGAGAGTAAAGGTAATAAAGGATTCAAAAAAATAGCATAAGGTCGTAATTGTCGGGCTTTTTCTACTGCTTCCGTTCCCGTCCGCGCAATCATGACACGATACCCTAGTTGCGTTAACTGATCCATCAGAGCTTCAATGGATTGAGGAATCGCATCAACAATGAGGATCATGGGATTAGAAGACTGAATATGGGGCGATCGCGGTTCCCTTTCAGGAGAAGGGGGTAACAGCAAGGTAAATTGACTTCCCTGACCAGCTTTAGAAATAAAAGAAATATCGCCCCCGTGCGCTCGCGCCAAACGTTGCGTCAAAACCAACCCTAACCCCGTTCCTTCAAATTGTCGGGTTAGGGGGTTTTCTAGTTGTTGGAACTTTTGAAAAATCAAATGTTGAGATTCTTCAGGAATACCAATCCCTGTGTCCCATACAGTAAAAGCAAGCCAATCTTCCCAACGATTGACTTTTAATCCAAATTGACCCCCAGTTTGGGTAAATTTCATCGCATTATCCAACAAATGTACCAACATTTGATGGAGTCGTAACTCATCGGCCAATAACTGTTGTAACCCGGGTTCTATCTCTAAACTAAAATCTAAAGGTCTATCAGTTTTACTTTGATATTTTTCAGTAATGGAATGATAAGCGCGTTCACAAATTCTTTTAATATTGACAGGAGCAAAGGATAATGTCAATTGTCCGGTTTCTAACCGTGTCAAGTCTAATAAATCATTGACCAAGGTCATCAGTTGACGACCACTGCGATAAATTAACTGGGCGTAATGAACTTGACGAGGATTAAGGGCACCTATTTTTTCTTCTTGAAGAAGGCTCGATAAACCTACCACAGCAGTTAACGGGGATTTAAGTTCGTGGCTAATACAGGCTAAAAATTCATCTTTCAATCGATTAAGTTGAACGAGATCGGCATTTTTAGCGGCCAATTCTCGACATAACTGCTGTTGTTGGGTAACATCAGTGGCGACAAAAATAGAAATGGGAATGGGCAGTTTATCAGTTGTTAAAGGACATTTGATAAATTGCCAAACCTTATTTTGATCAAGGTTGGGTGAAGATTGAATCTCCCAATTATTCTCTAAAGAACTTTCAGAGTCATCCTTCGACAGCGAAGCGAAAGGAAATTCCCAACTCTCGATTTTTGGTTTTAACCATTGAGCGCAAGCCACATCAGTTATTGAAGTTGTCTGCTGATTTAGGTCATAACGATCGCCTAAATTCAGGGTTTGGCTGTCTGAGCGATCTATTGTTTGATAAGGTAAAGGACAAGCAGTTGCATTATCGGGAGGAATTAATTCTCCTATTTGCTCCCGCCAAGTCCGATTTTGTTGAATAATCTCTCCCTGATGAGTTTGTAGCATCACTGGTAGGGGCAGTTCTTCTAACAGTTCTTTGATAAGGTTTTTAGCCGATACTAACTCTTGTTGAGGATGAGACTGTTCGACTAAAACGGCTTGTACAATTTGCCAACTATTTAATAATCCTAAGAATTGCCCCTGCTCATCTACTAGCCCATAATTTGATGATTTAGCTAATTTTTTCAAGGCTAATCTAGAATTAGCTAAATCATCAAATTATGGGCTAGTAGATGAGCAGGGGCAATTCTTAGGATTATTAAATAGTTGGCAAATTGTACAAGCCGTTTTAGTCGAACAGTCTCATCC
>JASJDW010000194.1 GCA_030064955.1 Crocosphaera sp. | reverse complement strand
CCTGCGATCGCTTTCAGCCAGATATTTTAATTATTGAACTATTTCCTTTTGGTCGTAGGCGTTTTTCTTTTGAATTGATTCCT
Organism: Crocosphaera sp.; assembly: GCA_030064955.1. Lineage (GTDB taxonomy): Bacteria > Cyanobacteriota > Cyanobacteriia > Cyanobacteriales > Microcystaceae > Crocosphaera. Next base: position 13,485 of record JASJDW010000194.1, on the reverse strand, counting down.
CTAGTGGAAAAAGCCAAAGCGATGGGAACAAAAATTGTCTCCAGTGTTAGAGATATAGTCGTTACCAAACAAAACCAACAGCGTCATGAAGAAAAGGTCTGTCGTTTAATAAATAAGTATTTCGATCTACTCTTAATTCACGGCGATCCTAATTTTGTCAAACTCGACCTCAGTTTTTCTCGCGTTAACGACCTCAAATGTCCCGTTCACTACACGGGTTATGTGGTGCAACCAATACCCAAAAAGCTCCAAATAATTTTAGATAAGCCCACAATCTTAGTTAGCGTCGGTGGAGGCAGATTCGGACACGATCTATTAGAATGCGTCGCTCTTGCTGCACCAATTTTAAAAGCTAAAATACCCCATCATCTTCAAGTATTTACAGGTGCATTTAGTCCTGATGAGGTGCTGTCTAAACTCCAAGATTTAACCAAGGATTTAGATAATATAACTTGCGATCGCTACACTACCAATCTATTAGATTATATGCAGCAAGCAGACCTATCCATTGGCATGGGGGGATACAACACCACCATGAACATTTTAAGCACTGGTATCAAAGCCATGATGATGGCATTTCAGGGTAATAACGATAAGGAACAAGAAACCCGTTTGCAAAAGCTAGATAGTTTGGGTCGGGTAAAAATGATTCAACCTGAAGATTTACAACCAGAAAAGTTTGCCCAGCAAATTATTAATTACTTAGAACAAACTCCTAGTAATTTAACTCTCGATCTTAATGGAGTTAAAAACACTAGCGATTATCTACAGCAGCTAATCAGCAAACAAAATATCAAGGTAGTAGGTAGCAAATAATAAATAAATATATCTATACTTTTCTCCTAATTTATAGAAAACGAAAGACGTGTAGTCTTCAGTAAAAATTTTAAGCGAAAGTTAGTTTTCAACTAATACTTTTGCTATTTTCTGTAGTAAAGATGATTGACTATTATCATTAATCTTCAGGATATTTTGCGTCAGTGTACTAAAGTGCAAAGCAGCCATAGGATGCTCAATTAGTTGAGATGTATAAATAGACTCTCCCGAATACTTTTTCCCAATTAAGTGATAAACTCTAAATCCTTTCTTAATTATTCTCCCAATATTTTTTGCAGGTGGAACGAAGTACTGAATAAATAATTCATCCTCCAAATCAAAGCAGATTAGATTTTGAATTGCGTCAAGAGTTTTAAGGTTACTATTATAATAAGAAACTACGGGTAGCAATTTGCTACTATTTTCCCCTTTTCTGGCTCTATTAACTTCTAAAGTATTATTCTCTAACTCTTTAACAATATTATGTCGCCCTATTAATGTAGGCGTAAAGTTATCGCTCGTGTAACAGCTAATGTATAGTTTTTCAGATTCATCAACAAAATACTGTTGGTCATTAATTAACTTTTCAGAGTTATTTTTTTGTCTTCTTAAAAATCTAAATCTTCTTTTAATTTCATTAATATTACGCATTATATATTTAAGATATATGTAACCTTCTTTATAAAGAAATTGTACTGCTACTGCTTGTGGTTCTTTCTTTTTAGGACTTCTTACATAGATTACCCAAAATTCTTTTTGAGCGAATGATTGAGAATTGATAGGTAAAGCATAATCGGCATTAGAAATACTTTGTTTTATCCAACTTTTGATTCCTAATTCAATTATAATTTTCTCGAATTCAGGAGCAATTTTAAGTTTGTATATCTTGCAAAATTTTTCCCATGCTTCGCTATCTTCTTGTCGGATTAGGTAACAAGTTAAATAATCTTCTATCTCTAAATATTCTCCATCAGAAAAAGCTAGACAATCTTCAGCAAGATTATCTTTGTAAATGTTTGAGGGATAGCTAAGTATAGATAGGTTCTTATCCTCTCCTTCTTTTTGGCGACCTTGTTTTGCTTCTTGAAGAATCTGAAATTCAGGTATATTTACACCTTGAATACTATAAAACTCACCTGTATCTAAATAGTTGTATTTTTTCTTTAATTGAGAATAGAAATCAACCTGTGATCGCTTATCTAATTTAGTTGACGGACACCACAAGCCATCATCTCTTTGATAAGCCATTGAACCGACTTCTTCTTCTAGAATTTTATTAAAAATTAAGTAGTTTTTTTTCTTATCTAGTTCAATACTAGACCAAGGGATAACTTCAGTAATTCTCCAGCAAGGATCTTCTTCATTTTCTACTTTCTCGTAGGTGCTAATAGTTTTCCCTGAATTATAAAAAGTTAAAACCGAAACTCCTTTATGTTTAAAAAATTGCTGTAAAAATTGCCGTTCTATTTCAGTTAAATTTATTCCTATATTGTTAATAATCTTTAAGGATTCAACAGCTTCTATATTTTTAATAAAAGGGTTGTCTAAATAATGGTTAGCTTGAAAGTCAAGAATTTCAAATTTAATGTCACACTCTTTTAAAAAATCCTCAAGTTTATTCATCAGATTTTGGTAGTAATAAAGCTGAGTTTTCTTGAATTTTTCGTATTTTTTTCCTTCTTTATCTTTACTAAAATTCATGAAATAGATAGAATTTGAACGACGAGCATCGCGATCGCGACTAAAATAATAATTTTTGTTCTTGTGGACTATTATTTCTTCTAAATCTAAATTTTCAGCATCTACGGTATTATAATCTTTACGATCTTGTGACAGGAATCTTCTACTTTTCCGAGTTAATGTTAGGGTCAACACATTGTGGTGATTGTATCTAACCAATAAATTTTGTCCCCATACCAAAAGAGTATCTTTTGATTTAGTCAAGTTTTTAGAATGGAGAAAAAATAACTCTTCAAAGCCTTTGATTGTTTCACCAGGCAACACCAAAGAAAGAAGATAAAATTTAAAGACTAGGTTGAAAATTCTTTCTCTATTGTCTTCAAATAATCGCTTCCAACTAGAATTTTGTTTGTTGGGAGATAAGAAAAATATATTATTTTTACCATTCTTATAAGAAAGAAAGTACTGTATATCTGAATAGTTTATTTCTTCTCCATATTGAGAAAGTCTGTTCTTTACTTCCTTTTTGATATATTCATGTCTTTTCCGATAAAAGTCAGCTTGTGAGTCATAATCAGCAGATTCGCCTTTGGAAGTGCTGTTGTCTGAATCATGGTTTTCTTCATCTGTTGCAGGTGGATATTTAAGCTCAAAAGACTCAATTCCTTTGCCAGCTTTGAAAAGATACTGATATAGTTTTTCGGCAATATCTTGATTCGGTAATATTTTTAGCTGGTTAGTGCGGGATATGTCGGATTTTTCTTTAATCAACTGATTTTTCATTTTAGTTCTGGAATAAAAAATTTCTCAAAATAGTAGATTCAACGGGACAATTTTGTGAGTTGAAGTAAATCAAATTACCTGAAGACAATGTAGCAGAATGCTTATGACTTTTTTCCTGGTTAGCGTATAGATTTAACAGTAGTCCTTTTACTTTTTGGAATTCTGGATAATTTTTAGCGATGGTCTTTAGCTTTTGTTTGGCTTTGTTAACAGTAGGTTTTGATAGGCGGTTTCCCGATACTCTACTCCATGCTTTGACATCAATACAAAACAAAACATCATTTTGAACGTAATAAAGATCGAAGCGTTCATATAGTTGAGGATATTTTTTAAAATCTAATAATTGCTCGAAACTGTAGCTTTTCTTTCTCGCTTCCCAGTCTTTTCCTGAAAAAATGATGTCTTTAATCCAACGTTCTACAAAATTTTCCGCTAGTGATGGATACAAAACATCGTAAAAGAAGCGAGGACGAGGTATATATCTATTAAAAATATCTATTTGGGGTATTAGTTCATTGTACAGTTTGTAAATTAAGTCAGTAGATACATCCATGCTAATTTGATTCCCTTCTAAATCGTAACCTTGAGAATTCGCTTTTATATGTTCGGGATACAATCGCTGTTGATATGGATATATTCTCTCCCCATGAACGCTATCACTAATAATTTGAAACTTTTTGCCGTCTTCTTCTTCTGAAGCTAAATATGGAGTAAATTTTGAATGTTCAGATTTAATATAAAACAACGAGTCAATAAACTCATTAGGTAATAGCTCTAGTTTCTGCAAATTTTCTAAATACTGAGATGGATTTTTGAATACAATAGGATTGCGTAATTCATCCCATACTTTATCAATATCAAAGTTATGTTTAAGTTCGTGAAATAGCTGGATCTCGTTTAGCATTGTTGTTCGGAATTTTTGAAAAGCTATATCGGCATCGATTTCATCATATATATGGTCTTCATAGTTTTTTATAGCTCGCTTTTTCGCTTCTGCTAAAACCCTTGAGTATACTTCAAAATTGTTAACAGATAGTTTGCCAATTTCGTTGGGTTCCTTGTTCTGTAGATAATTGTAAAAAAGAACTAAGTTTTTTCTGGTTTCTTCATTAATAAATATTTTAATGATCTGCGGATCAAAATATCGCCTTTCCGATCTTCCAATTGCTTGTACAATTGCTTTACCTAAAAGAATTTGGTGTTGTTCAGTACGAAATGCAGTAGCTTCTGGTTGACTAAGGTATTGGTTAAACTCTTTAATTTCTATCTTAGATTCGCTAAAATTAACAATACTTTTCATCAAAGCAAAATGATAAAGAGTCGTATTTTTATCTGCTTCGTTATTTTTCCTCTTTCGGGAAGGTAACTTGACTGCTGTATAGTAGCTATCCATCAATAAAACCAAAGAATCAAAGTCTTTTTCTATTCCTTCCGGATTTTTTACTATGGGATTTAATCCTTTTGATGCTGACTGATAGGCAGAAATAAAGAAAATCTTTTCTCCTTCCTTTTCGACCAGTTCATCTAAGTAGGTTTTGTTACTAGCTTTGTTGTTGTAATTCTTATTGAAAGAAGCACTATAAAAAATTAACTTGATACGAATATCACTTTGATATTTACTATGATTTACTTGTACATAATATATGCTAGGATGTTCAGTTGATTTTTCAAAAATAAAATTGCTACTATTGACCACCAAACAATATTCTATTAACCTTTTAATCCAGCGTAAGCTTTGAGTAAAGGCAATTATTTCTTTAACCTCATCATCCTCAAAAAGATAAAATAAAAAACGAATAAATTTATATAGTTCCTGTTTTTTATAATCTCCAAGATAGCTAACGTTTTGTTCTTCCCTTAAACTGCGAATAAAATCTTTTAATATCTGGCTTTCAAATCTTTCCGCGACCTCTCTTGTCTTATCATTAGGAAATGATTCCCAATCTTTATCAAAAAAGCCTACGGTAGTATGTCTATGCTGTTGTCGATAATCTCTAATCTCTTCACAAAGAGAAATTTCTGATTCAGTCATAGTTTGAAAAGAACTTTGACCAGACTCGCGACGTAACTTATCTTCCAAATAAGACATATCGTAACTGGTAGTTAAATCACCATAAATTCCACCAGTGGCAGAAATTGAAAAAATTATGTTGGCATTGTTTACTAACATTGATTTTATCTTATATTCGGGAGAAGTAAGAATAGCAGTACTGCCGATAGAGACTTCTGTTAGTGTTGAATGTATGAGATTATTTTGAGGGTTTTGATAACGAGATATTTCTTTAATATTTACAATCGGTTTATTACTTTCATATACATACTGACGATCTAAATATTGGTGTTTGCGTCTATCGCTTTGTGTTGCATTTTCTTCATCAGCTTTTTGAACTTTAGTTATCTGTCGCGACCAAATATTTAAAGCATGCGATTGAGAATCATCAGCATCTAAAACATTAGTCAAAATCTTTTTAGTTTTTTCAACTTGCGATCGCATAGCTAAAATTACATAAATCAATTCAGCTACAGAGGTTTTATCTGATACTCTTTTTTCTGTAATATGAACATGACCACCAGAAGCTTTATTTAAGTATAGATTTTTTAGAGCTTTGATGTTATAAATGTACAAATTGTTATAGCAAAAAATATTCATTAAATCGTTGCCGATCTGATTGTATAGTTTTTGAGGAATTAAGAAACTTCTGGTATTTTCAAATTTAGCTAATACCCTAGATATTGTTTCAAAATTCAAGTTAATAGGTGTTTCTTCAGGATCATCATTGAAAATTGCTAAGATATCTGTCAAAGATTCTTCTATTCCCTTGTTAATAGATATTAAATGTTCCAAAAAATTTCTAGAATTTCCTTCTTCAGAAGTAATTTTTTGATATGCACTAAGGTAGTTATGTAATTTTGAATCGATAATTTTTCCTTTTTCTAAATGCTCCTGAAATTCAGAATAAGCTCCCTTATTGCGATCAAGAAAAGTTAGTAGTTCTCGAATTAAATTATTTTTCTTAGAAAAAATCAGTGCAAATTCACGATGAATTGAGGACAGTGCATTATTAATTGCCATTTCTTCAGGAGAAATAATATCTATTTTCTTCTTGAGCATAATTTGATAACCATCTTCTTGCTCATCAAAAGCTAAGATAAATCTCTGAGAATCACTTGTATTTTGAACTACATATTTATACAAGCGATCGCTTTTCTTTACCCATTTTTTACCGTTATATATAAAATAAGGAATTGCAGTTTCAAATTTATCGTATGTCAGCAATAAAATGCCAGATTTTTCTCTCAAGAGATATAGAGGAAAAAATATTTTGATTAACTCCGAACATTCATCCGATAAGTTATCTTTGTCAAACTCACATTTGATGTAAAATTCTAAAAAGCTCTCAAGCGCATTATTTAATTCTCGTTTAGCTTTAGTTGTTTCAGATTTGTTATATTCTTCATCTCCTAAACCCATATTTTTAATATATTCAAGACGGTTAATTATCCCTTTTGCTGTTTGAAATTTTTTCTTGTATTCCGCTACCTTATCCCTAGAATAAATCTTTAAGTCTTTTTTCCATAGTTTTGTATTTTTAAGAATTGAGGGAATCCACTTTTTATATCGTTGAATATATTGATCCGTCGTCTTCATTTCTAGAGAATTTATAGTATAGACGGGGATGTTAGGATATTTTTTTGTAACCTGACTAGGAACAGATAAATGTTCTCTTAACGGAGCAACATAAATACCAATTGTTTGAATGTCTGGATACTTTTCAATCGTTTGGCATATTGCTTCAAATAACTGATGAGTTTTACCCGAACCCGTACCATAATTGATCAGTTTAAATTGAGAATGGTTTGTTTGAAAACTCTCTTCAATCGTGTCTAAATAAGAATTTAAAATCTTGTCGCGAATTAACTTTAACTGCCCAACATCAATGTATCTTCTTGTTTGCATTATCAATGGCTAAATCGGTAAGCTCGTGGGTATCTTTTTTAGTGTAGCACATGGGTTCAAATTACTCGCTTTATTTTATTTTTTCTACTGCTTTCCTCTCTCCACACACCCTAAACTCCCCCACATCCTTCAGGGATGAATACTACCATCTGGCATAGTAGCTTCAGTTAAATTAATATCATTGATGTTACTATTCCGGAAATTAGCATTACGAAAATCTCCCCCTCGCAAAGAGGCATCAATTAAATTTGCACCGCGTAAAATACTATCATTTAATAATATTTGACGTAGTAAGCTATATCCTAAATTGGCATGGCGTAAAATAACCCCTTTCAAGTTAGCTTTTTGTAAATTTGCAGCACTTAAATCAATTTCGCTGGCTAGGGTAACTGCTCTTAAATTAAACTCAGATAAAGCAACCAGATTAAGATTAACTTCTCGTAAAACGGCTCCGCTTAAATTTGCTCCTTTTAAATTTGCTCGACTAAAATTTGCTCTTTGTAAAAAGGCTTCTTGGAGATCAATATTATGTAGTTTACTGTCACTAATATCTGCTTTATAAAGATTAGCATTGGTTAAATCAGCTTCTCTGAGATCGGCCTCACTGAGATCGGCACGACTTAAATTTGCTCCACTGAGATCGACTCCCTTTAAGTTGGCTTCGCTAAGATCCACGCGATTTAATTTTGCGCCACTTAAAATTGCCCCAGTTAGGTTTGCTCCACTCAGCTTAGCACTTGTGAGATTAGCATCACTGAGATTGACCTGTTTAAGATTAGCACCCGTTAAATCTGCACTGACTAAACTGGCATTTTCTAAATCCACCCAACTTAAATCGGCATAACTTAAATTAGCTCCTGTTAAGTCAGCGGCCATTAACTTAGCACTAATCAAACGAGCATGAATTAGTTCAACACGGTTTAAATTTGCTCCCCTGAGATCGGTGCCACTTAAATTTGCCCAATCCAAAGCAGATCGGCTCAAATCAACCTCCGTGAGCTTTTCTGTGATCAACTCGATTCGCTGAAGGTCTAGCCGACTAAAATCTCTGTTTCCCTGGCTGTATTGCCAGATTAATGCTTCGACATCCAATTTTTTACCAAAAATTTGGGTTTAAAGCTCCGTCCCCTCAACAAGCTTAGGACAAGGGTTTAAGGACGGCTTTCTTAGATACAATGAGGATTGTAATTGTTGTTTCCTTGATCTTTTAGGACCAGGCAAGATAGGGTAATTGTTGCCCTGTTTGCTTAATCTGTTCTGGATTTTGAATTAATTGGCCACAACTGTCCCATGTTCCTTCAAGCAGCATTTGACGGGAACCTTCTCCTATAGAAATGTCGGCTACCCAATCATCACATTTGATTTGTTTGGTTACTAAATCAAGGGTGATTTGAGCTTGAGGGTTACTTTGCAGTTTGCTTTGTAAGGTTTTGATGGCTTCAGCAGAAGCAGTAACACAGGGAACCCCATTGGCAATACAGTTACCAAAAAAGATTTCGGCGAAACTTTCTCCAACAATAGCGTTTATTCCCCATCGTATAATGGCTTGGGGTGCGTGTTCCCGTGACGATCCACAGCCAAAGTTAGCATTGACGACTAAAATGTTAGCTCCTTGATATTGGGGTTGATCAAAGGGATGTTCCCCTTTGAGTTGAGCGCGATCATCGGCAAAAACCTGTTCTCCTAACCCGTCAAAGGTGACACAACGTAAAAATCGTGCAGGAATGATGCGATCGGTGTCGATGTCATCTCCTACTAAGGGAATACCTCCCCCAGAAATTAACTTCACTTCGTTCATTAACAGTTGCCTATCTCTTCCTATGGTGATCAACTCTCTTCCCCTATCATAATGCTTAAGTTCGGTCAAAAACACCAGGGGTTAGGGAAAATTAATTTTTTACTTGTTAATTTAAAAGATTTTAATGACAATAATCTTTTAGCGCATAAGCAACTTGTTCCTGTTCTTCAGGAGAAAGATCGGGGAACATAGGTAAAGATAACACTTCCATCGCGGCTTGTTCAGTAATAGGAAAGGCTCCTTTTTGATAACCTAAATTTTCATAGACTTTTTGTAAATGCAAAGGAATAGGATAATAAATCATCGAGATAATTCCTTGTTCTTGTAGTTTCTGCTTTAGATTGTCTCTCGTTGTTGTTTCGTGATTACTTTTATTTTTAACTAAAATAGTGTATTGATTCCAAACATGATAACCTCCTTTAATTTCTTGGGGAAGTTGTATCCCTGGAATGGGGCTTAATAGTTGATGATAGCGTTGAGCAATTTCTCTTCTTTGCTCATTCCATTGATCGAGATAACGTAATTTCACTTCTAAAATAGCTGCTTGGATACTATCGAGACGACTATTAATGCCGACCACATCATGATAATAACGTTGGGCTGATCCATGTTCTTTAATAATTCTTATGGTTTCGGCGATCGCTGGATCATCAGTGGTAATGGCTCCACCATCCCCACAGGTTCCTAAATTTTTGGTGGGAAAGAAGCTAAAACAACCAATATGACCGATACTCCCAACAATATGATCGCCCCATTTTGCCCCGGTAGCTTGAGCGCAGTCTTCAATGACGTAAAGATTATGTTTTTGGGCGATGTCCATTAAACGGTTCATATTGACTGGTTGTCCGAACAAATGAACCGGAATAATTGCTTTAGTTTGGGGGGTAATGGCTGCTTCTATGGCTTCAACATCCATATTAAAGGTATCCCGTTCAATATCGACAAAAACGGGTTTAGCTCCCACTAAACTGATGGTTTCTGCTGTGGCAATGAAGGTAAAGGGTGTGGTAATGACTTCATCCCCAGCACCGATGTTTAAAGCGCGTAAGGCTAAATAAAGAGCATCAGTCCCTGAATTACAGCCAACACAGTAAGAACTGCCTACATATTCGAGTAAATGCTGCTCAAAGTCGCTGACCACTGTCCCACCGATATAACGACCGGAACGCACAACTTCAAGGATAGCGCGATCAATTTCGTCGCTGATGAGCTTATACTGACGGACTAAATCAACTGGGGGGATGGTATTCACTGGCATCTTAAACCAAGGGTTTTTACATAATGTAAGCAAATTTTTTCACAAAAGGGAAGTGTTTTGGGTTCAAAATCTCAGTAATCTAGGTTTGGTTTGAGGAGTGGGGGAGTTTGGGAGTTCGGGAGTTCGGGAGTTGGGGAGTTGGGGAGTTCGGGAGTTTAGGAGTTGGGGAGTTCGGGAGTTGGGGAGTTCGGGAGTTCGGGAGTTTGGGAGTTCGGGAGGGAATGGTTAGTGATTAGTTATCTCCTTTCAACTAAGCAGAAAGGGATTTAGCGATAGTTTGTTCATTGAAATAAGTCACCCTTTGACGAACAAGATGACAAAAATGAGCAATGGGGGGGATCGTAATGCGATCGCTAGTGGACACTAAAACGACTTGACGGGTGAGTTGTTTGGGAGATTTTTGGTTAGATTCATCAATAATAGGGGCTAAAGAACGCACCGTTAAAAAATTATCTTTACTGCTTTCAATTAAGGCGGTTTCTGGTAATAAAGCAACAATTTCTCCTTGTCTTACCACCCCTCGAAAAGCATCTAAGGTATTTAATTCCATTACTGCATTAATGTTTAAATTATGAATTGAACACCATTCTTGTAGTAATCTTTGCATTCCATAACCATCTTTAAACACCACTTGAGGATATTTAATTAACTCAGTATGGGGAACCTGATCGTAGTTGGTTAATGGATGATTAGCGGACATTAAAACATCTATGTTTTCTTCATATAATAAATCGACGGTCATCTCGGGACTGGTGGTCAAAAAACGATTATTCATAACGATCGCAATATCTACCAATCCATCCCTTAATACTTTTAAGGCGCGATCGCTACCTAAAGCTGTTACTCGTAACTGGACTTGAGGATAATCTAAACAAAATTGTTGTAGAATTGGGGGCAGAAAATGGGAGCAAACCGAATGAATTGCAGCCACACATAATTCCGGTTGTTTTCCTGCTTGTAAATCTTTAATTTCTTGTCCAACTGTAACCCATTCTTGGCAAATTTTTTTCGCTCTTGGCAACAATTTTTCCCCCGCTACCGTCAATCTAGCTTGAGTGGAGCGATGAAATAGTAAGGCACCTAAATTAGCTTCTAGGGCTTGTATTTGACGGCTGATGGTGGATTGGGTAATTCCACATCGATTGGCTGCCTGTCCGAAACTGCCTGTTTCTGCGATCGCTAAAAATGCTTGTAGTTGCTCAATTCGCATTGATAAGACTGTCAATACCTTATTATTATAACCTTATCTCATTTTTGCCAATACTTTCGTAGAAATTGATACTAAACCAATTAATAATTAACAATTAATAATTAATAATTTTTTACAATGGCGTTTTTATCTTGGTTAATCGTATTTCTAGGGGGAGGTTTAGGCAGTTGCGGCCGTTATTTCATTAGTAAAATAATTAATGAGGAAATTGAAACGATGTTTCCTTGGGGAACGTTAACCGTTAATTTAACGGGTTGTTTAGTCATCGGTATCGTAATTGGCTTAGTTGAAAGATTGCCTATTCATCCTTATTGGGGACTTTTTTTAGTGACAGGATTTTGTGGAGGATTTACTACTTTTTCTTCTTTTTCTTTAGAGAATAATTTATTGTTGAGAAATCAAGAATATAGTTTATTGTTAGTCTATACCTTGATGAGTTTATTGTGGGGATTTGCAGGAACTTTTTTGGGTTTAATTTTAGTCAAAAGAATTTAGAACAGTAACCAGAATTAAGAATATTTAATTTTTTCTAAATTTTGGCTACTGTTCCCTGGTTACTACTTTAAAGTAGTGAGTCGAGCATTTTTGTAATAGTGACTCAAGATTTGATGATAAGGAATCCCTTGTTCAGCTAGGTAATGAGTCCCCCATTGACTTAAACCAATACCATGACCATAACCTCTGCCTTCAATGGTAAAAGTTCCGTTATTATTTGAAATGGTAAATAGGGTACTTTTAAGCTTTAAAGCCTTACGCAGTTGATCATCTGTAATCTGACGGGAACCTCGACTACCGACAATTTTCATGGTAATAATCCGTCCATGAGGGGTAATTTTTTCAGGAATTAGCGATCGCACGGAACCGACACCTCCAATGAGACGACCCATTTCCCAAGCACTAAAGGTCTGACTCCACTGAAACACAGGGGCTAATTGATCGTAATCTACTACACCTCGTAAATAAGGCAGAGGAGAACTCCAAACATCCTCAACATTTTCCGTATGACCCCCAGAAGAGGAATGGAAAGCCGATAAAATCACTTTGCCGTTGTAGGTCAAAACTTTTCCTAAAGTGGCTTTAACTGCCTCGTGGGTGGTAACAAACTCTGTTTCCAAGCCTTTATAAACTTGGGTGTTGGTGGTGGTGTCTAAATCATAATAACGATTACTGGCCCTAGACGCTTTGTAGAGGGCATAGGTACGAGCAACCACCGCTTGGGATTTTAACGCTTCTTGGGGCCAGGTGGGATAAGCTTCGGCCCCAACCACACTATACAAATATTCTTCTAGATCTACTAAATTGAGGGCTGTTACCCCTCTTCCTTGACGGATAATGCGGACTTTTCCTCGATACCAGCGATCGCCGATCCACACCACTCCATCCTCTTTGGGTTCGATGATTAGATAACTAGAGTTCCATTGGTTAAGATTAACCCCACTGCCTCTCGGTTTCACTGTAAAGCCGTCCAGTGGGGCTAAATTTCCGATTGGCCGCCCTCCAGCATCCCTAACAATGGCAGGGGTTGAACTTCCCACTTGTACCGCGCTAACGCCTTTTTTAATAGCAATCCTTAGTTCTTTAGCTGCCTGCGCCGGAAGACAGAAAATGAGCCAAATTAATCCGATGAGTCCACCATATTTTACCAAGGTTCCCCAGAACATCTGGGCAGTTTTCCTTTGAGTGTTGACTGTATTGTCGGCTGTCATCACTATGTTTCCTCACACACCTTATCGATAGAAAAATCTTATCGTATCTTTGATGATTTTGGGGTGAGGGAAGACAACGGGGAGTGTGGGGAGTGTGGGGAGTGTGGGAAGTGTGGGGAGTGTGGGGAGTGTGGGGAGTGTGGGAAGTGTGGGGAGTGTGGGGAGTGTGGGGAGTGAGGAAATTTTGAATTCCCAACTCCTAACTCCTAACTCCTAACTCTTAACTCCTAACTCCTAACTCCTAACTCTTAACTCCTAACTCCTAACTCCTAACTC
>JASJDW010000193.1 GCA_030064955.1 Crocosphaera sp. | reverse complement strand
GGATTACTAATTTTTCTCTAACCTATTCTGCTATAAGAGCAACAAATTTTTATAATGCTAACTTAACTAATGCCAACTGTAAAAAAGCAAATCTAAAAAATACTAATTTTAGTGAAGCAAGATTGACTCGAACTTGTTTTAAAGATACGGTTAAATTGAATTTAGCGCGTCCAGGAAATACATTATTAGCAAATCCAGACGTTAGAGACTTGTTAGTTAATCCTAGTAGTGGAGAAGGCAAAGATTTTAGTCAAGTTAATTTAAGAGGAGCATATCTCAAGGAAGCGAATTTACAGAGAGCTAATTTAAAATATGCAGATATTAGTGAAGCAACTTTGGAATACGCTAATTTATCTCATGCTAATTTAACAGAAATAAATGCAGTGAAAACAAATTTTACTAAGGTTTCTTTAACCGGTGCTTGTATAGAAAATTGGAATATTGATGCAACAACTAAACTTGATAATATTGACTGTCAATATGTTTATCTTTTAAACAATGAAAAGGAACGCCAACCCAGTAGTGGAGAATTTAAACCAGGAGAATTTACTAAACTCTTTGAAGAGGTATTTGATACTGTTAACTTGATTTTTGAGAATGGTATTGACTGGAAAGCGTTTATAGAAACTCTGAAAACGGTACAAGTCGAAAATGAAGATACACCGTTAGAAGTTGCTAGTATTGAACATAAAGGGGATGGTGTTTTCGTGGTTAAAGTTAAAGTACCTCCTGATACGAATAAAGAAAAGATACATCAAGAATTCAATGAAATTTATCAACTTAAACTCGAAACAGTGGAAGCCAAATATAAAGCCATGTTAGACGCAAAAGAAACTGAAATTACTATCTATCGTCAGCAAAGTATTGATATGATGGAAATAGTAAAAACTCAAGCGAGTCGTCCCATTCATGTAGAGGCAAAAGCGATGAACAACAGTTCTGATAGTAGTAAAAATATAAATATTCGTGATATTAATAATTCTGGTGTGTTAAATTTAGGAGAAATTATCGGAGATGTGAATAATACGATTAATCAAATTCCTGAAAATGAGGATAATAAAAATGATGAATTAAAAACCTTATTACAAGAATTAATACAAGCTATTAAAAGTGAAAATGAGCTAGACGAAGATGAAAAAGCAGAAGCAGCAAATAAAGTGAAAACCATTGCTCAAGCAAGTCAAAAACCAGAAGATGAAGGTTTGCAAAAGAAGGCATCTCGCGCCGTTAAACTATTAGAAACCCTTGCCAAAGGATTAGAACCTGCTACAAAATTAGCCACAGCTTGTAAGATAATTTTGCCTAAAATTATTACCTTTTTAGGACTTAGCATTTAAGGTTAAAATTACTCAACACGAATAATATCTTTTAACCCTAGGAAATTATAACGATTAATTAACCAAACTAAAACAAAAGTGCTGATTAACAAAAATAAAATTATCTCTAATTTTTGGTGAGAATTTAAAGCTGAACTTGATCCCATACAAGTGAATAAAAAGGTTGGGGGAATCATTCCAGCTAAGGTACTCGCAGAATAAATGGGTAGAGAAATTCCTGATAAACCAGCAGCATAACTAATTAAATCAAAAGAAAATAAAGGAATTAATCGTGTTATAAAAATCAAAAACCCTAAATATATTTCTCCTTTATTCTTAGATAAATAAAAAACTTTTCCTGTTAACATTTTTAGGGCATTTCTTCCTAAACTACGACCTAAAAAATAAGCTAATAATCCACCTAAAAATCCACCGACCACACTGTAAACTGTGGCTAAAATTGGATTCCAAACCATACCAGCAGCCATAACTAAAGGTAAGGCAGGAATATGGGAAATAACTACAGAAATAATTAAAATACTAATATAAATGAAGGGAGCAATCCATCCTGATTTTGCTAAAATTTTTGTTAATTCTTCTGCATTAAATATCGTCCAGTCAAGATGATTATCTCCCCACCAAGTTAGAATAATAGTTACACTAAAAAGTATTAAGAGTAACCCATATTTAGGTTTGAGGAAAAGCGAATATTTCTGAAGTTTTTTCCTCATTTTTTTAATCCTAATACATTTACCTATAGCATTTCTTGGACTCATGAGGTACAGTTAATATTTAACTCCCCAACTCCTGAACTCCTAACTTCTGAACTCCTAACTTCTGAACTCCTGAACTCCTGAACTCCTGAACTCCTGAACTCCTGAACTCCTGAACTCCTGAACTCCTGAACTTCTGAACTCCTATATAGATATCTTCCCATAACATACTTAATTGAACCAGTCGTAATTATACTCAATTCCAGAAAAAAATAGGCAGACTATAATTAGTCCACCCCTTAAAAATTGTCTAAAATTTTCTTAAAGAATTAAGCAGGATAAATCCGTAATCTACGATTAGGTTCCTCCCCAAAACTATCAGATTGTAAACGATAATGTTCCACTAATTCATGCTGCATTTTCCGTACTTTAGGCGATCGCGGTAATAATTCCACCGGTTGGCCTTTTGGCAGTACAATCTGTTCTACTGCTAGTCTAGCCTCTTCTAACGCCTCCAACTCATCATCATTACTGCCACGGGTAAACAGACGTAAATCTGCCGTTTCAGGGGTTTTTGCTTCATCCATCCCTAATAATCGTTGCAAGGTTCGAGTAATTTGGGGAATAGTATTAGATTTTACCCCATGAATGGGAACTTGACGCATTTTCGCCACTTGACGTAACTTGGACTGATTTTTTAGATGAGAACGTAACGCCACCACCACATCAGCACTATCTAAGTCTTTTGTCAAGACAATGGGTAAATTCAGCACTTCGATCACCTGTTCTAACTGCGATCGCCCGATACCATAGGGATAAACATAGACCGGAAAATCCTCGCCATTGGGTCCAGGAACCCTAACCTTATCCCCTTTTTGCTCCGGTTGAGACCAAGAGGCATCTAACAGGCGATCAAACTCAGAAGCTGAGCTTAATTTACTCCCTTTTTTAGCACTAAAAGGAGCTACTGGGGTCATTTTTCCCGAGGCACGCCACCCTTTAGGCTGTTGTATCATTGCCTCTGGGTTACGCCCAAAAGTAGCAGGGTTAGGGGTCAGATCCGGTTCTTCTTGGGTAATTTGGACTTTCCCATTTTCATCCACCATTCTCACTTGAGGGTTAGGTTCGCCATTGCGTAATAAGATATCGATAGTATGGGCAACATCTTCATGAACCACCCATTTCTGCCTTTCTAACATTTCAATGGCAATTTCAAAGGTAGGGGGAGCTTTGCGTTCTAAAACCGTTTTTTGTGACCCCCGTCGTCTGGCCTCATCATCCCCTAACGTAACCGCTTGAATACCCCCCACTAAATCGGAAAGCGTGGGATTTTTCATTAAATTCTCGATACGATTACCGTGAGCAGTTCCTACCAATTGAACCCCTCGTTCAGCAATAGTACGAGCAGCTAAAGCTTCCAATTCCGTACCAATTTCATCAATAACGATCACTTCAGGCATATGGTTTTCCACCGCCTCAATCATCACCTGATGCTGTAATTCAGGACTAGCGACCTGCATTCGTCTGGCTCGACCAATGGCAGGATGGGGAATATCGCCATCTCCAGCAATTTCGTTAGAGGTGTCAATAATGACCACTCGTTTGTCAAAGTCATCAGCCAAAACCCGAGCAATTTCCCGTAACGCAGTGGTTTTACCCACTCCAGGACGGCCTAATAACAGTAAAGATTGACCCGTTTCCACCAAGTCCCGAATCATGGAAATCGTTCCAAAAACAGCCCGTCCCACCCGACAGGTTAAACCAATAATGTCTCCAGTACGGTTACGAATGGCACTGATACGGTGTAGGGTTCGTTCTATTCCGGCTCGGTTATCACCACTAAAGGTTCCTACTCGTTCAATGGTGTATCGTAAATCAGCAGCAGAAACAGGACTCTCTCCCAAATAAATCGCTTCCCCAGGAAAACGAGCTTCTGGGACTCGTCCTAAGTCCATCACCACTTCCACTAAGCGATCGCAGTTGGAATGGTCTTGGATATGATTACGAATACTTGAGGGTAAAATACCCAGCAGTTTACTGAGATCATCCGTAATCTGCGTTTGTTGAGATAGAGCTTTTTCGGGTATAGATGGCACTGTTATGGATGATGGATTTAAAAAGTTATTTGTCTTCGGATTTATCATAATTTAGCGATCTTCGTCAAGATAGTTACTTGGAGTTGGATGTTGGGAGCAGGGGGAGCAAGAGGAGCAGAGGGAGACTTTGGAGACTGGGAGACAACGGAGAAATGATTGATATATCTTCACCCCGTCACCCTATCGCTTCCCACACTCCCCACACTCCCCACACTTCCCACCCTTCCCACACTCCCCACACTCCACACACTTCTCCCTCATCTCTCCTTTAACGGTGAAACCAAAGAATAAGCCATTTCTACAGCTTGCCAAAATGATTCAGGAAAATCAGTTATTTTGGATGACATGATCTGTGTTTCGATGGTTTCTAAATAAGGGGTGATTAAGGTTCGAGCATAACTGCCATAGGCAACCCCTGCGAGGGATAGTTGAGGCTGTAATAAGCCTAATTCTTTTAATTTAGGGACAGTATGATGGTTGGTTCCTCCTGCGAGTTGTACCCATCCTGGTAAACCCGATGCTAAAACTTTTTGCCCTAGTCGAATGGCTGCATGGGTAGTTCCTTTACCGATATCTCCACTCATAGGACGACCATCGGTTTGCCAGATTAATTCGCAGGGTAACGGAGAAATGATGTCATAAAGGGTTTGTAAATAGTTAATTAATCCTTCTCCGTCAGGACAACTAATAGCCAATAGTTTTAGGTGTTTAACCCCAGGAGATAATTGTTGCCACAGTTGTTTAAATTGCTTTTCTCGTCCTACTTGGGTATGAATTTCAATGGCATCTATATTGTTATTTTGAATCAACGGTAAGATGGTTTCTGGTGTAATTTTCTGCGATCGCGTTTCAATTAAATTTAGGGGACACACAGGAAGACAACGACCACAACCGTAACACCTTTGTTCTATAATCCCAGATCCATTAATCGCTTGTGCTGGACAAATGGACTCGCAAGGACGTAAACAATTAGAGGGACATAATTTTTCATCGAAATAAGCTTTACGAAAGTGAGGATCTTCCCCATCGTTTAAACTCACCATTAACCAGGGTTTCTTGATTCCGGGATACCCTTTGTTTTTGGCCATTTCTGCCCATTCAATGCCTCGGTTTACGCCTTCTATCGCTGCATTAATTACCGCAGGATCGGCAGCTACATCAATGCAGTCGGCACCGACTAAGGTATAAATTAGGGACAGACTGCGAATGGCTGGCAAATCTTGGAAACTTGCGCCACAAATAAGTTTAAACCATTGTCCTGCCCTCAAAGATGATAAAGGAGATAACAAATCATTCACTCTTCTATGCTAATGCTTTTTACTAGAGATTGTAATGTCAATGAGATTAACTTTCAGAACAGTCCAGAAAATCTGACCCTCTTATAATACATTATATTACTAAAATACTTCAAATGTAATAAAAAGATTTCTATAACTTGAATAGTAAAGTAATTAAAATTAATAAAACCCCCAGTGAAGTCGTGTTAATGTAAAAGAAATTAATTATACGGAGATGAATTTATGGAGCCTATTTCTCTAATTCTTTCCGCATTGGTTGCTGGTGCAGCTAAAACGGCTGATAATGTTACTCAAGATATTTACAATGCTTTGAAAGCTTTGATCAAGCAAAAGTTTGAAAATAAGGGTAAAGCAGATTCAGTGATGATTCTGGATAAATACGAAAAAAAACCAGAAAAGACAAAACCCCTTTTAGAAGATGAATTAGGCGAAGTTGAGGCTGATAAAGATAAAGAAATTATTGAATTAGCTGAAAAATTGCTTGAACAATTAAATTCTAAGGAAGCAGCACAAGGTAAATCTAATATTTCAATTTATGGGGGAACAGTTCAAGGGTTAACGCAACAAAACACTGGAACAATTAATCAGAATTTTAATTAGTCTAGAGGTTGAAAACATGACTAATGATAATTCTAGCAATCGTGTCGAAATTCATAGAGGTAAACAACAAGGGTTTATCCAAGAAAATAACGGAACTGTTAATCAATATATCATTTCTCAACTCTCTGAATTGCTGAGTAATCAAACGACTCAATTAGAACAAAACTTAGATAGAGAGCAATGTCTTCAGCGCAGTGCATTACTCGCTAAAGTTAAACAATTTTGGATTAAAGATTACTTAGAGAAATCTTTGTATTCTGAAGCAATGAAACTGGTTCTAGAAGAGCGTTCAAACTTAGTAGAACATTCTCCCTTTAATGGGTTTGAAGAAATAGTAGAAGACTCTACGGAAGTAAAGAAATCTATTGTTAATGATGCAACAGCATTTTTTGATCAATTAGAAAACGGACGAACCTTGTTAATTTTAGGAGAACCGGGTTCAGGGAAAACGATAACCCTTCTTAGATTAGCACAACAATTAATTGAACGTACTGAAAAAAATATCAGTAAACCAATTCCAGTGGTGTTTAATTTATCTTCTTGGGAAGGTAAACAGCAAAAAATTTCTGATTGGTTAGTAGAAGAACTTTGGAGTAAATATCAAGTTGCTAAAGTTATTAGTCAAGACTGGGTTAAAAACCAACAACTGATACTATTATTAGATGGTTTAGATGAAGTTAAAAAAGAAGATCAACAACACTGTGTTAAAGCGATTAATCAATTCATTCAAGATCATGGACAAACGGAAATAGTTGTGTGTAGTCGCATCAAAGAATATGAAGCTATTTCTACTAAATTAACATTACGAGGAGCGATTTTTATTCATGCTTTAACCCGTGAACAAATTAACCAATATTTAGAGCAAGTAGGTGAACCACTGGAAGCAGTTAAAATATTACTAAAAGAAGATATTGTCTTACAAGAATTAGCAAAATCACCATTAACTTTGAGTGTAATAACTTTAGCTTATGGAGGTAAAACAGTTGAAGAAATATCTAATATTAGTTCAGTAGAGGAACGTCGTAAACATCTTTTTAAGACTTATATTGAACGGATGTTTAGTCAAGAAAAAATTGGTAAACCTAAAGACTATAAACCGCCTTATTCTAATCAAAAAACTAAATGGTGGTTAACTTGGTTGGCAAAAAAAATGACCAAGGAATCAGAAAGCGTATTTTTGATTGAAAATTTACAACCCGGATGGTTAAAAAACAATTCACAAAAATTACTTTATGTTTTTGCTGTTCCACTCTTCATATCTTTTAGTTTCTACTTTCTAACTCGTTTGATTGGTATTTCAGCTTTGTCTGAATTATACACTGAAATGAATCTTGAAATAAATGTGAATTATTTATCAATTCTTTTCAATTCAAGCATAATTATTGCTTACTTTTGTTACTCTTTCACAATGATATGGAAATTAATTATCAAAAAACCTTTTTTCCTATGTATCTGGGTTAAAAAAATCGCTAGGATTAATTTTATCGGAAGAAGCTTTTTAAGTAAACATCTTACTCCTTTAGGAGACCTCTTTAAACTATATTACAAACTTATTCTTGTCAACTATATAGACCCAAAAATACAACCAATTGAGTCTATAAATTTGTCCTTAAGTAATGCAATAATTACTTTGAAAAATAATTTGATAGCATTACCAATTTTGGGGGCAATTTTTGGGATTTTTTTGTTTACAGTTGGTACAGTTATTATGGCACTAATTATAATAGTGATAGGAATGATAAACTTAGATTTTAATAAAGTAAAGGTAAGCTTGAAAAATATAGAACCTATCTCACTTTTTATAAGTGTATTATTGATATCAATAATTATTATAATTATATGCTTATTATATGCTTGATTCTGGGCGTTATTGCTTTTGATAGGTTGGGGACCTATTGTGTTTGTATTAGGTAGTATTCAAATCAAAACTTCTACAACAAAAACAGTATTTCCGAATGAAGGAATTTGGAAATCTTTGAAAAATATTTTTGTTCTTAGTCTGTTAGGAGTTTTTCTAGGAATTGCAAATATTATGTTCATGTTACCGTATTTCTTAATTCCTACGGGTAACGAACTAATGCCAACTTTAACATCTTCGGAACTATTATATCTAGCATACATAATATTAACGGGAGGAGTTATCCCTTTAGGACTTCTAGCCGGTGGTGCTTGTATTAAACATCTTATTTTGCGTATTATCTTATATTGTAATCACTATATCCCTTGGAATTATGCCTCTTTTTTAGATTATGCAAGCGATCGCATTTTTCTACGGAAAGTAGGAGGAAGTTATATTTTTGTTCATCGGATGTTACAAGAACATTTTGCTCGTATGTAACAACATTAAACAATTCTATGACAGCAAAAAAATTATCTGATTCATAACAAAGGTTATCTTTTTCTCTGTTTTATTATTTTTTGATTTGCTGCGATCGCTACACAAGGAATTTTCTCTAAAAAAGACAATTAAACTCAAATTATACATGGATTAATTTTTAATTATTAATTGGATAGATTTTTCTAAATTTTGTCTCCATCTTCTCCAATGAGTTTATTGACTTATTAAAAAAATCTAAAAAATGGTCTATGCTAAAGGATAAGGGCTAACTGTAGTATGATAGTTAGACTATATCATTACCTATATATCTACCCTATCAAGGTTAAAAAGTATTTTGACCTTGTTCCTTAGTCGTAACATTTTTTAACTTGTTGATGCTCACCAATAATTATAAATTTGAATGAATTTTATCTTAGTTTTTGGGTTACTCGCAGCAGGACTGGTACTATTAGTCATTGGGGCAGAAATTTTAGTAAGAGGGGCTGCTCGTTTAGCTGCAAGTGTCGGTATTTCCCCTTTAGTCATTGGCTTAACCATCGTCTCCTATGGAACCAGTTCCCCAGAAATGGCGGTCGCGGTTCAGTCTAGTTTAGCTGGTCAAGCAGACTTAGCCTTAGGGAATGTCATTGGCAGTAATATTTTTAATATTTTAGTCATTTTAGGCTTATCCTCCCTAGCCATTCCCTTGATGGTGGCACAACAGTTAATTCGTTTAGATGTCCCCATTATGATTGGGGTATCTTGTTTAACCCTTTTCTTTGGACTGGATCGAACCATTCATCGCTCTGATGGCATAATTCTTTTAATTGGAGGGATAATTTATACTGTATTTTTGATTTATCAAGGGTCAAAACAACCAGATGATCCCGACTCAGAGTATGAAACAGAGTATGGAAATAAAAGCCCTTTATCTTTAGTGCAATGGATCAAAAACATTGCTTTTATTTTATTAGGGGTTGGCTTCTTAGTGTTAGGATCTCAATGGTTAGTGCAGAGTGCTACAGACATTGCCCGTAAAATTGGAGTGAGTGATTTAATTATTGGGTTAACTATTGTAGCAGCTGGAACCTCCTTACCAGAATTAGCCACATCCGTCGTCGCTGCTATCAAAGGAGAAAGGGATATAGCAGTGGGGAATGTAGTCGGCAGTAACATCTTTAATATTTTAACTGTCTTAGCCATTTGTGCCATTGTTTCTCCTGTTGGGGTTCCGGTATCTGATGCAGCCCTCCATTTTGATTTACCAGTCATGGTAGCCATTGCCATTGCTTGTTTACCCATTTTCTTTACAGGAAATGTTATTGCCCGTTGGGAAGGATGTTTATTTTTAAGTTATTATATTGCCTACACTACCTATCTCATTTTGTATGCCACAGAGCATGACGGACTTTCCGTATTTAGTAGCGTCATGTTATTCTTTGTCATTCCCATTACCGCTATCACCTTAGTCATTTTGGCAATAAACAGTTTACGAAAAAAACAACAAAAAAGACAATTGAGCCATCATTCCTTAGAAGATCAAGATGAATTTAATTAGGGGAAGTAAAACAGTAGAAGCAGGGGTAGGACTCCATACCGAAGAAAAGATACAATAAGTCTTGTGAACAGGAGAACAGAAAACAATGAACATTGTCTTGAAAATTGGCGATCAAGCCCTTTCGTCGGAGGATCTATATCCCTTACTAGCCCAATATCGTTTGCTCCCACAACTGGCTAAAGAAATCATTATCGATCAAGCGATCGCTTCTATTACCTGTACTCCTGAAGAAACCAACCTAGCTCGCCAACAACTTTATCAAAAACTACAAATTACCGATGAAACCCAGTTAAAAGCCTGGTTAGACAGTCACGGTATGACCCCAGAACAATTAGAAAACTTAAGCATTAGGGATTTAAAAATCGAAAAATTTAAGCAGAGCACCTGGGAAGATAAGTTAGATCCCTATTTTGTCAAATGTAAAGGACAATTGGATCGGGTGGTTTATTCTTTAATTCGCACAAAGGATCCTGGAGTGGCTCAAGAACTCTATTTTCGTATCCAAGAAGGAGAAAATACCTTTAGTGAATTAGCCAGACAATATTCCCAAGGATCAGAAGCCCAAACCGGGGGGCTTCTTGGACCGATAGAACTTAACACCCCTCATCCTAAAATAGCGCAAATTTTAGCAGCCAGTCGCCCCGGACAACTCTCTCCACCCACTCAAATAGGAGAGTGGTGGATTATTCTGCGTTTAGAGAAATATGTGTCAGCCCAGTTGGATGAAAACACTAGACAACGACTGCTTAACGAACTGTTTCAAGGTTGGTTACTCGCTCAACTTCAACAAAATGTTTCGTTTTCCCCCTCTCACGTCTCCCAAGACCAAGAACAGAGTTATACTGAGAAGTTGAATTAAATCTATCAAAATAAGAAATATCTTGCTACCCCCGTTGAAATTGTTGAAAAGATTCACTATAAAAAAGAGGGTAAATAATTTGGTCAACAATCGTGCTTAGACTAGAATTTTTCCAAAACCTTAAGCAATTTTTAAAGTTAATGGCTTCTTAATTTCACCTTAACTTGATATAAGTTCCCATAAGACAAGGGTTGAACATCACCAAAACTAACATTTTGACAAAAGCTAGGCATCAAGATTGTAAAACTCCGAACCTTAAGGACGACAACCATTCCTCGAAACTTCTGAATTTGATTCCGTCATTATGACCCATACTACCACCGATATACAGGATTTCCTTCGTCACGTAGAACCGTTTGAGCAACTCTCCGAAGCGGCCATCATTGAACTTGCCAATCGATGTCAAATTTGGCGTTATCGTATGGGTCAAGTGATTTTAATGCGAGGGAAACTATCATCCTACGTGACCATTCTTTTAGAAGGACAAGGACGATTGTTAGGGTATGATCCTCGGACTCAAATGCCCAGTACCTTACAACGATTACACCCAGGATCTATTGTAGGGGACGTTAGCCTTATCCGAGGAGTTCCCTGCGAAACCGTTATTGCCTCCACAGAAGCCGTAGGCTTAGCCTTAAAACAAGAAGACTTTTCGCAGTTATTAGAAGAATATCCGAGACTAAAAGAACAATTCGAGGGACAATGCAGCATCACCGAACTCCACGATCTTTTAGGAACTTATTTAGCCCAACAAGCCCAAGGAGACATTGATATCAAAGCATTGGCAGAAGATCTCCTAGAAGACGCTCAAGTTTACCACTTAGACCCTGGAAAAAATCCCCTTCCCCCCGATCATCAACAACAACTATGGTTAATCAGTGGGGGAGGCAGCATCGAAAATTTCGCAGTGGGTACTCGTTTAGTCTCGGACAATGGCAAAGGATCTGTGGAGGTTAAAGGGAGTCAACCTGCTCGTATCATTATTTTACCGTTGTTGGATTTAGAAGAAATTCAGACTCAAAGCCAGTCGCCTCTAGGCCATGAATCAACCAGTATTTCTCTAGAGAAAGAAGAAGAAGAAATTCCCTACGCAGATGTAGAAGTTGTGGGAGTTGCCCCGCCTCCAGAACCCCCTGGCAAACGCAGAAAACGGAAATCTTATCCCTTTATCAAAGGAAAAACCCCTTTAGGAGTGGGATCAGCCTGTTTTCAAATGCTCAGTCAATATTTTGGGATGCCCTATCGTCGGGATGTGATTCGTCGCATCTTAGCCCAACAACTACAACGAACTGGAACCCTCTCTTTACCCCTATGTGGGGCAATTACAGAATTAATGGGACTCAACGCCCAATTAATTAAAATTCCTGCCTCCTCCTTCACCCAACTAAAAACCCCTGCTTTAATTACTTGGCAAGATAGTTTGGCTATTTTGTATGACGTGAGTGATAAGGAAGTGGTGGTGGCTGTACCAGAATTAGGGATTTTGCGTCGTAGTCCCCGTCAGTTCCTAGAAAGTTGGGGAGAAAGTGGAGAAGTTTTACTCTTACAACCCACCAAAGATACCCCTCAACAACGATTTGGGTTAAGTTGGTTTATCCCGGCCTTAAGACAATATCGTCGGGTGTTAGCAGAAGTGTTTATTGCCTCGTTTTTTGTACAATTATTCGGCTTAGCTAACCCTTTGATGATTCAGGTGATCATTGATAAGGTGATTGTGCAGAATAGTGCGGATACCTTACAAGTCTTGGGGACATTTTTATTAATTATTGCCATTTTTGAAGCCGTATTGACTACCCTGCGAACCTATCTCTTTGTGGATACCACCAACCGCATTGATATGAGTTTGGGGTCAGAAATTATTGATCACCTGTTGCGGTTGCCTTTACGGTACTTTGAACGGAGACCGGTGGGGGAAATTTCGACACGGGTCAATGAATTAGAAAATATCCGTCAATTTTTAACAGGAACTGCTTTAACTGTGGTGTTAGATGCAGTGTTTTCTGTGGTTTATATTGCGGTGATGGTGGTTTATAGTCCCCTGTTAACCTTAGTGGCGTTGGGGATCGTCCCTGTGTTTGTGGCCATGACCTTGATTTTCTCACCCACCATCCGTCGTCAACTGAGAACTAAAGCAGAACGAAACGCCCAAACCCAGTCCTATCTCGTGGAGGTGATGTCAGGGATACAAACCGTTAAAGCCCAAAACATTGAATTGCGATCGCGTTGGCAATGGCAAGAAAAATACGCCCGTTACGTTTCAGCCGGGTTTAATACCGTTATTACCTCTACCTTAGCCAGTTCCACCAGTGGCTTTCTCAATAAGTTGTCTGGGTTATTGGTGTTATGGGTTGGAGCCTATTTAGTATTGCAACAAGAACTCAGTTTAGGACAATTAATCGCCTTTCGCATCATTGCCAGTTACGTTACATCCCCTATTTTACGACTCACCCAACTGTGGCAAAACTTCCAAGAAACCGCCTTATCCTTAGAACGGTTAGCGGATATTGTGGATACCCCTCAAGAAGCAGAACGCGATCGCACAAATATTCCCATGCCAGCCATTCAAGGGGCGGTTAAATACGAAAATGTCTCCTTCCGCTTTAAACAACACGGTCCTCTGCAACTGAAAAACATCAATATCGAGTTTCCGGCCGGTACCTTTATCGCTGTGGTCGGAGGGAGTGGGGCCGGAAAAAGTACCCTCACTAAACTGATCTCACGACTCTATGAACCGGAAGCCGGACGCATCTTAATCGATGGCTATGATATCTCAAAAGTAGAATTGTATTCCTTGCGTCGTCAAGTGGGGGTGGTTCC
>JASJDW010000192.1 GCA_030064955.1 Crocosphaera sp. | reverse complement strand
TTCCAAGGAGAGTAAGCTTGCATAAACGGCTGCCAGACTTGGACGAACTGTTCGTAACCGCGAAGAATGCTGGGAGTTTGAGGAGAAGTTAAATCGTAAGCAAGAAGACTTTCATCCTTAACATACAGATCGTTTTAACGATCCATTGAAAACTTATCGCTACCGACATTCCAGGCTGCGTCCCACTGTTTTACTCGTGCTAGAATTACTTCTTTCGATTTCATGATTATCACCTCTTTTTTTGCAATCTGTAAGTGGATTTAGAAGTTATAGATAATAACCGCCACTGGCTTCAAGAATTTGCCCTGTAACAAAACTGGCTTCAGGTGATGCTAAAAATACGGCAACGCCAGCTACATCTGATACTGTTCCAGTTCTCCCTAAAGCAGACATCCGAGCAGCTTTTGCGGGTACTTCAGGATTTTATTGCCAAAAATCTCGATTAAGAGCGGTTTCAATCCATCCTGGAGAAATGGCATTGACAGTAATATTACGAGAACCCAATTCTTTTTCTAAGGCTTGAGCTATTCCTTTGCCAATACTGCGACTACTTCCAGTCACTAATGCAGTTTTTTCTTTTAGTTTCATTGATTTATTTCCTTTTAAACTCTGTAAAAAAATAAGATTTAACCAGCCGTTAAATGTTCGTGGACTAACCGCCATTCACTGTTAAGTCGCTTCCAGGTATGAGTAGCATACTGTCTAGCTTTTACTTCTTGTCCGTCTTGAGTTTTTCCTCCACCTACCCAAGAAAAGGTAGTTACTGCTAAATCGCCATCTATTGAGATGTTTAAATTGTCTTCTAACTGAATTTTCCAATAGCTAAAGTTCTGCATCACAGGCATCCAAGTATCGAGATATTCTTGAAGGCTATGCAAGACAACTACACTGTTATCGAAATTGTCAAAAACCAAGATTTCGTTGTCTCCTGTGGCAAAGATGTTTTCTAAGCCTTTCCCTGTAAACGGTTCATCTTGAGGACTCCAGGCATCGATCCACTGTTTGGTTAGTTGTTGAATTGTGATTTTATCTGTTTCTAATTGAGATTGTGTTATTGTGTTCATCATTTTTAATAAATCCGAATTGTTTGGTTAAAGTATTTGACAAATAAATTTAGATAGATTTGTTGTTTAAAGATAAGTAGCTTGACTGAATTGATGGTTATTTATTTTCTTTGAGACTTCCTGCAAACTCGATAATGTTGCCGTTGTTATCTTTCATAAAACCTACTCTGCGCCCGATGTTAGGATAGTCAGCAGCAGCGACAAAAGTAGGAACTCCACGGCGATTCATTTCTGCTAAAGCTGCATCCACATCATCTACTCGAAAACAAAAATGTCCGATGCCAGTAGTGCGTAAAGATTCGCCAAAATCTGAAGCGATGGGCATTCCAGTTTCTGCTTTAGTGCTGCCAACTACTTCCAAGCGAAACCCATGAATGTTGAGATAGGCTAATTTTAGATCGGGCAATTCATCTACAGTCCATTCTCTTTCGATAGTGGCATCGAGTTTATCTTTATACCATTGAATAGTTTCTTGATAATTTGGCACGCAAATCATCACGTGGTCAATGCTCATATAATCAAAAGCACTACTCATATTTTTCGCCTTACAAGTAAGACAAGTTTTTGATTATTTTTTAGTCAATTTATCAAGCAAAGTTTTTGTAGAAATCTAATACTTTTTGTTCTCCAGCTTTGCCAGGTTGAGAAACTGAATGTTCCATTTCAATGAGTCCGTCATATCCTTTTGCTTGAATATGCTTAAGGATGCGATCGTAATTCATTTCACCGCTAGTTGGTTCGGTTCTTTGGGGTGCATCGGCAATTTGAAATAGAGCAATTTCATCCCAAACGCGATCGATCTGGGCGATAATGTTGCCTGTTTCCATCTGTGCTTGAAAAGTATCAAAAATCAGTTTTACTGCGGAACTATTGACTGCTTTGACAATTAAATAGGCATGAGGGATGGTAGTGACAAAAGTTCCCTGCCACCATTTACCCGTAATGGCTTCAATACCTAAAACTATTCCCGCTTTTTCTGCTAGTTCCGCGCAATATTTGAGATTTTTAATCATATTAGCAGTCTGATAATCTCGATCTAGCCTCGGATCTAAAATTCCAGAAAGAGTAGTAACGTATTTTCCATTAACTCGATTGGCTACTTCAATGGTTTCTTGTAGTTGTTGTAATAGAACCTCCCTTGCTTCGGGAGAATCGCTGACAAAAGTAGGGCGATCGAAGATTAAGTTATTGACAAAACAACCCATTTCCAAATTGTGCCTGGCTAATTCTTTGCCAATTTTTTCTTGAACTTCGATGGGACGTAATTTGAGAAAATTATCTTCAATGCCAGAAAATCCCTGGTCAGCAATGAATTTAATTTGGTCGATCGGATCTTTTCCCGCACTGGCAGGAAACATAAAATCATCTGGGGAACTTAAACCAATGTGAGGAGCAAATTTCATTTTTATTCTCAATTTAAAATAAATTACGATTGGTCGAGAAATGGCTCAACCACTTTTCTAGTTTCTTTACTGCTTACTACTGGAACGATTTCAAAGGCTACTCCCAATCCACGCCATTTCAAAATCCATTCTTGCAGCAAACGCAGGTCATCACATTCCATCAGTTGAAAACATCTACTAAAATTGGGTTCAATCCAGCTATCAATATATTTCAAACCTTCGGGGAACATTCTGCCTTCCGATGCCACACGTTGATAGATTGGCAGCATATCATTGTCTTGGAAACGTTCAATTATCATAAATAGCATTGGATGTTTTTTAGTTGCGATCGCAATGTATATCAACCAAATTTTAAAGCTCTACTTTGTTGTCGATATTCGATTTAAAGAATTAATTTCTTCTGCCGTTAAATGAATTGCACTTGCTGCAATATTTGCTTCTAGGTGAGCAATGGTTGTCGTACCTGGAATCAGAATAATATTGGGTGCGTAGTGCAATAACCAAGCTAAAGCGATTTGATTGGGTTTTACGCCTTTTTTGTGGGCAATATCTGCAAGTATTCCTTCTGCATTGGCTAAAGGTGCGCCACGTCTTAGAGGATGTGCGCCTAACGAACCATAGGGGATAAAGGCAATGTTATTTTGGATACAGCAATCTAAAATGTCTTGATTGGTGCGATCACTAATACTAAGTTTATTCTGCACCGAGGCTATTTCAACAATTTCTCTGGCTGTTTTAATTTGTTCGAGAGAAACATTAGAGATGCCAATGTGACGTATTTTTCCTTCATCCTGTAATTCTTTTAATGCACTGATAGACTCAGTAAAGGGAACTTTGGGATCGGGACGATGTAATTGATAGAGATCGATTTGTTCTAGTTTGAGTCTTTGTAAACTTCCTTCGACACCTCGTCTGAGAAATTCTGGGGAAGCATCCGCGAGTATTTTATCGGGTGCGGATTTGTTAATTCCCCCTTTAGTAGCAATAATTAAATCATCGGGATAGGGATATAAAGCGTCGGCAATAATTTTTTCGTTAAATCCCGCGCCATAAGCTTCGGCAGTATCGATAAAGTTAATTCCTAGTTCCACTGCACGTCGTAAAAGCTTTTTGCCTCCCTCCCAGTCGGGATACGCACCGAAGTTCCCAGGTTGTCCTGAAAGACGCATTGCACCGTAACCAAAGCGGTTAACGATTAGTTCGTCTGCGATCGCATAGGTAGAAGAAATTAAAGTTGTGTTATTCATGATTTTTGGTAAATAAATACGCTACGTTGAGTAAAATAATTAATCAAAAGATCATTCAATGATCTCTGATTAGGACAGAAGAAAATTTGGAAGGTAGATTCCTTTGAAATTGATGAGTGTTTATTACTGTTACAGAATCTTTCTTGATCGTTAAATAGGCTAGTTTAAACTCAGGTATTTTAGGAACTGTTCCAAGATTCTTATTCAAATTATTCTCTTCCAAAAGCCTTGTTTGTTGGTTGTTTTTAACTCTAATCGTTATTCCCTCGATCATCACAGTGGCGTAAGGACCTTCTTTGACGGCTACTGTTGATATCGGTTCTCTCGACTCTAACTGCTTCAGTTCTAAAACCAATACAGTAGAGAGGGCGGCTGTAGTCAAGAAAGTTTTCAAGTTTTTCATCTTTATTAAAAAAAAGCAGCGATAGTGCATTCTGAGGGGGGTGTTGTTTTTAAATTAGCCAGTTACGAAATAGTTTCATAAACCTTGGCATGATCTAGTAAGTCAAGCGCGGTGGAGACTTGTTAGATGAAGAGAATTTAGTTAATGATCGCTTTTGAGCATAGGTAGTCATGTGATATGATTTGAGTTAAAATAATTTACGTTACGCTACGTAATTTAATCTAACAAAAACAAAATAGATATGTCAAGTTCTAGAACACAAAAACGCCAAACCCCTGCCAAGTCGGGAAGAGGCAGACCCCGATCCCCTGAAACCCGTGAAAAAATTCTCAAAGTGGCCTATGAAATGCTTAATGAAGTCGGGTTTATGGATTTAACCATTGAAGGAGTAGCTGCTCGTGCCGAAGTCGGAAAACCAACTATTTATCGTCGTTGGAAGAGTAAAACAGCATTAGCGATGGATGCTTTTTTAGAAGCCGTCGCCCCTGAGATTACCTTTCCCGATACGGGTTCGATTAAAGATGACTTTAAAGAGCAAATGCACAAAATTGTTAAACTAATGAATAGTTCGAGAGGGGAAGTTTTGGCCAATGTAATTGGATGCGGACAAGCTGAGGGAGAATTGCTCAGTGTTTATCGAGATAAATGGCTGACTCCCAGAAGAGATGATGCCAAACGAATATTTCAACGGGGGGTAGAACGAGGAGAGTTGAGAAGCGATATTGATGCTGAAATTGCGATTGATGCTTTATATAGTCCCCTGTTTTATCGATTGTTACTCAAACATCAACCTTTAACTGACCAATTTGTCGATGATTTAGTCAATTTAGTGATCGATGGATTAGGGACTTAACCTCGGAAGTTGAACATTCGGGAAATCGGGGAAATTTTTATTAGAACCGATCGCTTCTCTTCGTAACTTAAAGCAATTTTACAGAGTCTACTTGAAACTAACCATATTTTATCACTATCACTAAGCTCTGATTCTTCTCTTTTTCTTCTTTTGAAAATTGAGGTAATGTCACTATGTTAAATCTGTTTACGCCACATTCGTAAAAAAAAGGAAAATGAATAATCAATAAACAATTATTCATTTTCCCTCATTCATTAATATTTTCGTTCTTTCGGTTCAAACATATTAATTACTACGTCCATATATTGAATGTCTAAACCGGCAGCAGAATAATAGGCTAACGTATGCTTCAAAAAGTTATGATCATCTCGCTTTGTATAATCTTCCCGTGAATGGGCCCCACGACTTTCTTTACGGTTTAAAGCAGAGGTTAAAATCATTTCACCCACAACCATAATATTACGTAATTCCATTGCTTCAATTAACTCTGTATTCCAACAATTGTCCTTATCATCAAGATAAATGTTGTCATAGTTCGCTTTAAATTGTTGAATTTTGTCAATGCCTTCCTGCATTAATTCTTCAGTCCGAAATACCCCACAATGTTCGGCCATAGAATCTTGAAACTGTTGACGTAATGACCCAAGACGAAGAGTTCCTTCTTTATTTAACAGGTTAGAAATACGGTCTTTTGCCTCCTTTAAATAAGCCTCAGCATCAAACTCAGAAAACTTCCGATCTTGTACATAATGAGCGATATTTTCCCCTGTAATTTTGCCGTAAACCACACATTCTAATAAAGAGTTACTACCTAAACGGTTGGCCCCGTGTACCGAAACACAAGCACATTCCCCCGCCGCAAAAAAGCCTTCTGTAAGGCGATCGCCACTTAATTTCACTCTCCCTTGGGTATTGACAGGTATCCCGCCCATGCAATAATGAGCGGTAGGACGCACTGGCATGGGTTCATAAACCGCATCTACTCCCACTAAACGGTGTGCTTCCTCCCAACAAAAGGGAACCCGACTCATGATCTTTTCTTCTCCCATATGTCGCAAGTCTAAATAGACAAAAGGTCCTCCTGGACTACCATCAGGATGCACACCTCGGCCGGCACGTATTTCTAGGGTAATGGCGCGAGACGTAATGTCACGGGGGGCAAGTTCCATCCTTGAGGGGGCATAATCTTCCATAAACCGCCGTCCTTCGCTATTAATAAGATAAGCCCCTTCCCCTCTAACTGCTTCAGAAATTAACACACCCACAGGATATAAACCAGTGGGATGAAACTGCACAAACTCCATATCTTCCAGAGGAACCCCTGCGATCGCTGACATGGCTAACCCATCCCCTGTTGAGGCAAAATCATTGGAAGTGGTGTTAAACACGCGTCCGTAACCCCCTGTAGCGAACATTACCACCTTACTATGGATAATTTCTAGGGTTCCGTCTTCGATATGATACATAACAATGCCTTTGGCTTCTCCATCTTCGAAGATAAGGCGCATCACGTACCATTCATCATAAATTTTGACCCCGTTACGTCGTAAATTATTGACCAACTCATGAAGAATAGCATGGCCGGTTTTATCCGCTGCGTAACAAGCGCGGTTATGGGTATGGCCACCAAAGGCCCGTTGAGCAATTTTCCCATTGTCTAAACGGGAGAATAGTACCCCCAAATGTTCGAGATCGATAATAATATCAGGGGCCTGTTGAGTGAGTAACGCCACTGCATCTTGATCGGCTAAATAGTCCGATCCTTTGACCGTATCAAACGCATGGGACTCCCAACTGTCCTCAGAATCAACATTTTTCAAACTAGCAGCGATCCCTCCTTGGGCCGCTACGGAGTGCGATCGAATGGGATGGGTTTTAGCAACAACAGCCACATCAATACTAGGGTTGAGGCGTTTAATTTCTAGGGCAGCGCGAGATCCCGCTAAACCACCGCCCACAATGACCACATCATGTTGTAACATTTTTTACTAGGTTAGAGCTTTCCTATTTTTGACTCTAACTTATTGAAAGACAAAGGACTTCAAAAAAATATTAAAATTTTATAAATCTATGAACCAACCCTTTTACTCCATCAACAAACTACGAGAAATTAAAAGAGAACTAGGCTACAGTCTGTATGATGGGTTTAATAGTCTTCTGTTGTGGTTTCGTCCCCAAAGTATAATTAATGAATCTGAGATCCGATTAATTGGACTAAAAAGAACAGGTAATCATGGTATTACTAATTGGATAATTAAACAATATGGTGACATTAATCTTGCTTATTTGAACGCGGTTAAACCTAAGTATAATCCTTATCGCTTGTATTATAATAATTTTCCCAATAATCGTTTTAGTAAAGATGCTTTTGGTCAATTCTCTAAAAAAGATTTATTATTTTATTCCTATGAAGATTGGCCTTTAGAGCTAATTTGTGATGCAAATTTTGAAAAAAAACATGATCTCTATTTAGGGAAAAGTTCTCAACGCTATGATATTTTGATTCTTCGAGATCCGTTTAATTTGTTTGCTAGTCGCCTAAAAATGATGGATGAAAAATTAGACGGACTAAAAGGAATGGGTAATCAATTAAGTGACAAACAAATGATAGATAGGGAATTACAGGAGAAAATGATAAAAAGATTGATTGGACAGTATAGTGTGGATTTATGGATTACCTATGCTAAAGAATTTTTAGGAGAAACGGATTATTTAACTCAAAAAAAAGTTTTTATTAATTATAATCAGTGGTTTTGCGATCAAGCGTATCGGAAAAATATTTCACAACAGCTTGATGTTCAATTTTCTGATGTAGGATTAGAAAAAGTAAAAGGTCAAGGGGGAGGCAGTTCTTTTGATGGAAAGAATTTATCGGGTAAAGCTAGTCAAATGAAAGTATTACAAAGATGGCAACATTTTCAACAAGATCCTCGCTTTGTTAGCATTTTTGAAAATAAACAACTTTGGCATTATTCAGACAAGATTTTTGGTAAAATTCCAGGAACAGAATCTTTATTGAATCAACTTTCTTTATCCACTTAATTCTGTTGGGAATCTTTGCTTGTCCTCGAAACGTTGATATCCCATTGCGTCTCTGCTAGTACCAGTAAACTCACCCCCATAATGACTGCTGTGGCTAGAAATTGCCAACCCATGACATGGGGTAAAATGAAAATACCCGTTAAATGGCCTAATCCTACCAACAACAAAGCACGGGAGTGTAATCCTAACCCTGTAATAATATACCCAAGACTGCATAACCCTAACCACAGGTGAGATAGGTTGGTGAGAATAGTACCCCACCCTAAAAAAATACCGCAGTCAGTCAGAATGACACCCCCAACCATTAAAATAACCCAAGTGTACAAGATCCAATGAAGGTGTCGTTGCTTGACCCAAAAATGAGTTAGAATCATCATGGCAACAGTCCCAGCAAAAGTTAAAATTGACCAAGCGATGGCTTGAGTGGTCCAGCTAATAGGAGCAAATTGAGCCGTTAAGAAGATAGCAGTTACAATCACTCCCCAGATAAGACAAACTTGGTCTAAACAGCTATATAAACCAGAATAAATCGTTTTTCCCGCAATTTTCAGATAAAGACTTACTAATGATTGATATTCCTGACAATAAAGATCCCTCTGCTTTCGTCTTAAGATAGGTTTTGTTTGATCTAATAAATTCATTGAAAATGGGGTAATGCAAATATTAAATTCTAAATCTAGCGTATTTTTAATAAACTTTACAAGAATCTATCTTTTTTTTCAAGGTTATGATACAAGGCAAATTTTGCGGTTAATTGTTAAAAAAACCTTATAAATTATAAAAATTTGTGTTTTTTATGATAAGCAAGGCGAATGAAATCAAGGAAGATGGTTGTTATGTTGTTATTATGAATTGTTAACAAAAAAGTTAGCAACGATATTGGTTTTAAACTAAAAATAAAACTGTCTAATTAAGATAAAAAAGAATGAAAGAATATAATCGTTTCCCAAAAAAATAACGAAATCTTAACCCCATTTTCTTAGCAGACATATCTATGATGAATTGAGGGAGTGTAAAAAAATTCCCCATTGGTAAAGAACTTGTGCGATATTTTGTATGGATAAACAACAACTGTGGCAACGTTATCAAGACTGGCTTTATTATCACGAAGGATTAGGGGTTTATGTTGATATTAGCCGAATGCGCTTCGATGATGACTTGGTTAAAGAATTGACCCCTAAATTTGACAAAGCCTTTGCGGATATGGAAGCCTTAGAGAGTGGGGCGATCGCTAACCCTGATGAAGGTCGGATGGTGGGACATTATTGGTTACGGGATCCAGAATTAGCCCCTAATGAGGAGATAAAAAAAGAAATCACTGAACCTTTAGCAAATATTGCCCAATTTGTCCAAAAAATTCACCAAGGAACCATTAAACCTCCTACAGCAGACAAGTTTACGGATATCCTCTCTGTGGGTATTGGGGGATCGGCTTTAGGTCCACAGTTTGTGGCCGAAGCATTACCCTCTGATGATCCTCCCATGACCATCCATTTTATCGATAACACCGATCCAGCAGGGATCGATAGTACATTAGATAGCATCGGCGATCGCCTCAAAAGTACCCTAGTCCTGATCACCAGCAAGTCAGGAGGAACCCCCGAAACCCGCAACGGGATGTTAGAAGTTAAACACGCCTACGAAAGCAAAGGCTTAGCTTTTGAACCCCATGCTGTAGCTATTACCATGCCAGGCAGTAAAATGGATCAAATTGCCGTCAATGATAACTGGTTAGCTAGGTTTCCCATGCAAGACTGGGTGGGAGGAAGGACATCAGAACTATCTGCTGTGGGTTTATTGCCGGCTGCATTACAGGGGATCAATATTGATGGAATGTTGATCGGGGCCAAGGAAATGGATCAAGCAACCAGGGTTAAAGATCTCAAAAATAACCCGGCTGCTTTATTAGCGTTGGCTTGGTATTATTCAGGCAATGGCAAGGGAGAAAAGGATATGGTGGTTCTTCCTTATAAAGATAGTTTGCTGTTGTTTAGTCGTTATTTACAACAGTTAGTGATGGAATCTTTGGGTAAAGAAAAGGATCTTGATGGCAATACAGTTTATCAAGGAATTGCTGTTTATGGTAACAAAGGATCAACAGATCAACACGCTTATGTCCAGCAATTAAGGGAAGGAGTTCCTAACTTTTTTGTCACCTTTATTGAAGTATTAGAAGATGGTAGAGATACGCCTTTTGAGTTAGAACCTGGAGTAACTTCTGGTGACTTTTTATCAGGGTTTTTACAAGGGACTAGACAAGCATTATTTGAGAATGGTAGAGACTCTATTACCATTACCATCCCCCAGGTTAATCCTCGCACAGTTGGGGCTTTAATTGCCTTGTATGAAAGGGCGGTTAGTTTTTATGCTTCTTTGGTGAATATTAATGCTTATCATCAACCTGGGGTGGAAGCGGGTAAAAAAATGGCTGCCTCTATTTTGGACTTACAAACCAAGGTACAAAAAGTGATTCAAGAAACCTCTGAGGCGTTAGATATGGCAACCTTAGCAGCAAAAGCAGGTTCTCCTGATGAAGTAGAATCTGTTTATAAAATTGTCCGTCATCTGGCAGCTAATGGGCGTGGTTTGGCTTTAGAAGGTGATTTAACTGACCTAAAAGCCTTAAAAGTTTCTGCTAGTTAATTAGTAGGGTGGGCAATGCCCACCTGCTTTAATTTTTACCATTCCCAAATAATAATAATTGTTCAACTAAAATTATAAATATTTCAAAAATTAAGGAAAAATATCATGACACTTGCATCAGAACAACAAATTTATACCCCAGAAGAATATTTACAACTAGAAGAAGAATCACTTGAAAAACATGAATATCGTAACGGAGAGATTGTCCTCATGACTGGAGGAACGACTAATCATAATCGTCTTGTTCTTGATTTTTGTACATACTTAAATTTTGCTTTAAGGGAACAAAATGTGGAGGTATTTGTAGGAGATGTTCGTTTATGGATTCCTAATTATCGTGAGTATACTTATCCTGATATTATGGTCGTTCAAGGACAGCCCGTTTATCAACCCCCAGGAACAACGACTATTACTAATCCTACTATTATTGTAGAAGTTTTATCTAAGTCAACTCAAGCAAGGGATAGAGGAGATAAGTTTCGTTTTTATCGATCGATTCCTGAATTTAAAGAATATGTTTTAATCGATCAATATAGTGTTTTAGTTGAACATTTTGTTAAAACATCTGATCATCAATGGATGTTAACGGAATATGAAACAAAAGAAGCTAATTTACCATTAAACTCAGTTGATTTTGAAATAAGTTTAGAGGAGTTATATAAACGAGTTCATTTTGATCAAGAAGTTTAATTTAGTAGAGTAACGTTTTTTGTCCCTATTCCTTTGCCATCTTTCACAGCAAATATTCATCGATTTAATATTATAACAATTTTCATATCAATAGACTAACCAAGAAAATCAACATTACCCCCACACTTCCCACACTTCCCACACTCCCCACCCTCAACTAACTAAAATCTTAATACACCCAATTGGAAACCACTATTAGGTGACTAAGTT
Source organism: Crocosphaera sp. (assembly GCA_030064955.1). Taxonomy (GTDB): domain Bacteria; phylum Cyanobacteriota; class Cyanobacteriia; order Cyanobacteriales; family Microcystaceae; genus Crocosphaera. The sequence continues at coordinate 2,028 of JASJDW010000192.1, read as the reverse complement.
GGGAACAAAGGCAAAATGTTTAGAGTCATTGTAACTCGGCACCTGTTCAAGCGTTGAGGGGAGGAACCTTTACCAGAAGCACCTCCCCCAATTCTTTTTAAAACCATAAGGTGAGACCTATCACATCTAGTCAGTGATGCTTATTATTGCGTCATCAAGTCAAATCAGTGAGAATAAAGATAACAGCAAAGGCAATAGAATGCTTAACTTGAGAATTCAACAGTTAAGTTCCCCCATAACCTTACACATCAAGTCATATTGAATCTTTCTCCCTCTTAGATCCTTAAAAATCAAGATTTTCCGTCTCTTAATGTCTGCTCATGATCACAAAAAAAGATCATTGAGCAGCTTTTTTTGGGGAATGACCACAATAATTCGTTAAAATCAAAGTCAGAGCAATTATTGCTCATCACCCATCTAGACAAAACAACCGACCAATGGAGATTAAAGCTGTTCAAGCTGGTTATTATGGAGATACTAATTTTCGTACTCCCCCACCAGATTTAGAATCCTTACTACTCAAAGAGCGTATTATCTATTTAGGGTTACCTCTGTTTTCTTCTGATGAAATCAAGCAACAAGTTGGTATTGACGTTACTCAACTGATTATTGCTCAATTGCTCTATTTACAGTTCGATAACCCTGAGAAACCGATTTATTTCTACATCAACTCCACAGGGACATCTTGGTACACAGGAGATGCGATCGGCTTTGAAACGGAAGCCTTTGCTATTTGCGATACCATGAACTATGTTAAGCCTCCCATTCATACTATTTGTATTGGTCAGGCCATGGGAACCGCAGCTATGATCTTATCTGCTGGAACAAAAGGCTGTCGTGCCAGTCTTCCCCATGCTACCATTGTTCTCAATCAAAGCCGTTCTGGAGCGCAAGGTCAAGCAACGGATATTCAAATTCGCGCTAAAGAGGTTTTGCATAATAAGCAAACAATGTTAGAAATTTTTTCACAGAATACGGGACAAACCGTTGACAAAATTGCTAAAGATATCGATCGCACTTTCTATTTAACCCCCGAAAAAGCGAAAGAATACGGGTTAATCGATCGCGTTTTAGAAAGTACCAAAGAACTTCCTAAACCTTTAAGTCCTGTTGGTTAATTACTGTTTACCTTTACTTTGAGTTAAGCTTATGCCTATTGGTGTTCCTAGTGTTCCTTATCGTCTTCCTGGTAGTCAATACGAACGATGGATTGATATCTATACTCGTTTAGGCCAAGAAAGAATTATTTTCCTCGGTCAAGAAGTAACTGATGGTATTGCTAACCGTATTGTTGCTTTACTGTTATATCTTGATTCAGACGATCCCAGTAAACCCATTTATCTCTATATCAACTCTCCTGGAGGTTCCGTAACTGCCGGTATGGCTATTTACGATACCATGCAGTACATTAAGTCTGAGGTGATTACCATTTGTGTTGGTTTGGCCGCGTCTATGGGGTCATTTTTATTGGCCGCAGGAACCCCTGGAAAGCGTCTGGCCTTACCCCACGCTAGAATTATGATTCACCAACCCATGGGGGGAACCGGACGACGACAAGCGACGGATATTGAAATCGAAGCTAATGAAATTTTACGCATTCGCGCCCAATTAAATCAACTTTTAGCCGATCACTGTGGACAACCTCTCGAAAAGATTGAAAAAGATACCGATCGAGATTATTTTATGTCTGCTGAAGAAGCTAAAGAATATGGCCTGATTGATAAGGTAATTGAAGAGAAAAGTCTTTAGTTATCTTGACCACTTGGTAACGGTTGTATTGATACTATCCCCCATGATCTTAATTGGTTATGGGGGTACTTTTAGGATATAAAAGCTAAAATTGGTATCTGTTTTCACACTTTAATCAAAGTGCTGCTATGATATAGCAGTTCCCATACTTGTGAGGTACAAACTTTTCTAATTTTAGGAGTTAGGAGTTCGGGAGTTCGGGAGTTCAGGAGTGCAGACTTCGCCCGATGCTCCCCAGCAGAAGTTGAATATTAGGTGTACCTCATGAGTCCAGGAAAT
>JASJDW010000191.1 GCA_030064955.1 Crocosphaera sp. | reverse complement strand
GCTTGTTTAGACTCAAATCATTCTGTTGACGATTTATCCTAAAAGAAGCAACCATTTCTTCTATTATGGCAATTTGTTCTAAAGTAAGATCGCTCACGTCAATGATTTTACTATTTGTCATCATTTAAACTTTAGATTAATTATTAAACATTCTTATTATAGTATAATACAATATTAACTAATGTTGACTTTCCTGAAGTTGTCTTTGAACAGCTAATATTCCTTCTATGATTTGTTGCATTTCTTCCAAGGTCATGTTTTTCTCCTATTCTTCTCTGTTAATTTTATTATAGTTGATTATTATCAAAAATTGTAAAATTATCAAGCTAAACGTCTGTCGGGGTCAATCTTTGATTGGCTAGATAAGAGCTTTTGAGAGAAGAATCCCCTGATTTTAGCATAGCGGAATCAGGAGAGTGTCAACAAGCTATATTAAGTCGTTTAAGCTGCTTTGGTCTTGATGACATCTTTAGGAACTTTGATTCCTGATAAGTCTAAGCCATCAAATTGTAAGGCAGTCGCTACATGGAAATGTTCGAGAAAGTTAATTAACCATTGCATTTCACTTTCATCAAAATCTTCATAATTCTTAAATAAAACAGCCAAGCGTTTTTCTAACCCTAAGAGCATTCTTTGCTTTTTATCTCGTTTATCATGAGTATTAGGATCAATGGGATAACAATGAATGAGTTGTAAGAGAATATTTAAGGTTTTCTTCGTTCCCATGTTACTCAACATATCAATGAAGAAAAAGTGATTTTTTTCATCATCAATAATCAATAATTTAAAACAGTAATCAATGGCAATTTTAATTAAGGCTAAATCTGCTTTCGTATTATTATAACTGGATTCTTCTCCTCCTAAACTGGCTAATAGTTTTTTAGTAACAAAAGCTTGTTGATATTCAGGAGGAAATAAAGTAGTAATGACTTTATAAAGCATCATTTTACATTCTAAGAGAGAAGCTCTCTCATAATAACTAGAAACCATTAGAGATCGCTCTTTAAATTTCTTTTCAGTTGCTTTATAGTAGCCAATAGAGTAATACAAAGATTCTTTAGGAAGTTGAGTCGGGTTTTCCCAATCTTTTCCTACAGTTCTAGCGGAAAATGCACTAGCTAAATCTTTATTATTATCTTTCATCGTTTCTTGACGAAGATAACGATGCAAATTAACAGAATAGTTATTTACATACTGATCTTGTCTAACTTGGGTTGTTTGTCCAAAACTGGTATTTTCTGATGCACCTAAATAAAAACTATAGAGATGAGGATAACGAATTAAACGTTTACCTAATCGTTGTTTTCGTTTCCAAGCTGGTTCATCATCTTCTGCTTCTAACTTTTTATATTTATCGACCGTTATTTTTAATCGTTCAAATGCTGTTGGGGTTTCGGGATCCCCTTCTATTTGTTTTTTCTGACTAAAAAATGGTTCTAATGAAGGATAAATAGTCGGTTTTTCTGCTGCATTTTCTAAAATGTTGATTAACCGACTTAAAGAGCTATATAAATCATTTCTAAATCGTCTATCTAGTCCTAAATTATTAATAAAATAACAACAAACTCGGTTTAAAAAATAACTAATATTCTCAGGAATATTGCGACAAATTTTTATCAAGTTGTTTGAATCTTGTAAGAGTAATTCTTCTAGTTTATCTAAATAAGTGTCAGGTTTATTTTTAAAGTATTTGAAATAATCTTCAAATAGGCTCTCTTCTCTAGCTAAATTCTCAAAATCTTGTTGTAAGTGGGTAACTGTAATCATAGTTGTTCTCCTTGTTGCTTGGTTTTATCCCCCAAATTCATCTATCGGTATGGATATTAATCACTAGATATGAAAAAGTTCTATAAGTAGAAAATCTCTCAACTCCAACCTAACAGCTTTGATTGGTAATCGTTTTGAGAATCTATTGTAATTACTGTAACTGATTAATACCTGAAAAGTAGTGATGATGATCTTGAATAGTCGTGATCATGATCACTGATTTTTTAGTAATTTTAAATTAAGTATTTTATCTTCCCTAAACCGTTGCGTATTCCTAGCTATGTAATCACCCTATACCATACAATAAATCTATTACAACTGTGTTAAATTAACCAAAAATAAGACAATAAACTAACAAGTTTATCATCCCCTAACAATTGATTATAGCTGTTTTCATATCAATAGACTAACCAGGAAAATAAAAATTCCCCCCACACCTCCCACACCTCCCACACTTAACTAACTAAAATCTTGATACACCCAATTGAAAACCGCTATTACGGCTATCCTCACTGTCTTCGTTGCCAAAAAACGATACAGTATGAAATATAGTATGAAGAAATGTAACAAGCCGTAACCCAGAGACTTATGTTTGAGAATTTTACCGATAAAGCCATTAAAACCATTATGCTTGCCCAAGAAGAGGCGCAAGGCATGGGACAAAACCTAGTGGGAACAGAACACCTGTTATTAGGGTTACTTGGTCAAGGAGAAGCTTTGGCTGCTAGGGTTTTACAAGGGATGGGACTAAACCTAACCAACACAAGACAAGCCATCGAACGATTTAGGGGCAAGGGTGCAGGGTTTAGTGCCAGTAATTTACCTTTTACGCCTACCGTTAAGCAAATTCTAGAAAAATCCTTCGAGATAGCCCGTAAAGATAACAGTTACGTTACTCCAGAATACATATTGATGGTAATGTTATCCGATCCTAACACCGTAGCAGTTAAGGTGTTGGTGTCTCAGGGGATTGATATTAAGGAATTACGCACCACATTAGTGAAAAAGTTAGGGGAAGAAGAACCTATCCCTGTGACCGCAGGACAAAAAGCCTCTCCATCCGATAGTTTTTCCCAGCCTAAGCCTACCTTAGAAGAGTTTGGGACAAATTTGACCCAAAAAGCTAGAGAAGGGCAATTAGACCCTGTAGTGGGACGAACGCGAGAAATCGAAAGAGTGATCCAAATTTTGGGTCGTCGCAGTAAGAATAATCCTGTTTTGGTGGGGGAACCTGGGGTGGGTAAGACGGCGATCGCAGAAGGATTGGCCCAACGGATTGTAGAAGGTGAGATCCCTGAAATTTTACAGAATATGCAGGTAATTGCCCTAGATATGGGTTTATTAGTGGCTGGAACTCGCTTTCGGGGAGAATTTGAAGAAAGACTGAAATCCATTGTTAAACAGGTCAAAGAATCGGGCAATATTATCCTGGTTATTGATGAAATCCACACCTTAGTAGGTGCAGGAACCATGGGTGGGGCAATGGACGCTTCTAACCTTTTAAAACCTGCTTTAGCTAGGGGTGAATTACAGTGTCTGGGAACAACAACCCTGGACGAATATCATCAGTATATTGAGAAAGATGCAGCCTTAGAAAGACGATTTCAACCGGTGATGGTAGGAGAACCTTCTGTAGAACAAACCATCGAAATTTTACAGGGGTTACGGAAAGAATATGAAGCCCATCATCAAGTAAAATTCTCTCAAAAAGCTATCGAAGCTGCTGCTTATTTAGGAGAGAGATATATTAGCGATCGCTTCTTGCCAGATAAGGCGATCGATCTCATTGATGAAGCTGGATCTCGCATTCATTTACGTCACTCGTTACAGGCAAAAATGCAGCCTTCTTTTGAAACAGAAAATGAAGCCCCTGTCATTAATCCTGACTCATTGGTTCCTGTGGTGGATGAAGAAGATATTGCACAAATTGTGACTGCTTGGACTGGTATTCCCATTAATAAACTGACAGAAACCGAGTCAGAATCTTTGATGTATTTAGAAGATAATTTACATGAACGGATTATCGGTCAAGAAGTAGCTGTACAAGCGGTATCTCGAGCTATTCGTCGCTCACGAATTGGTTTACAAAATCCGAAGCGTCCTATTGCTAGTTTCATTTTTGCTGGACCAACTGGTGTGGGTAAAACCGAGTTAACCAAAGCTTTAGCTCAATTTTTATTCGGTTCAAAAGATGCCATGATTCGTTTAGATATGTCAGAATATATGGAACGCCATACGGTGTCTAAATTAATTGGAACCGCCCCAGGTTTTATTGGCTATGAAGAGGGAGGACAACTAACCGAATCAGTTCGCCGTAAACCTTATAGTGTAGTTCTTTTTGATGAGATCGAAAAAGCTCATCCTGATGTCTTTAATTTGCTATTACAATTGTTAGAAGATGGACGCTTAACAGATAGTAAAGGACGCACTGTTGACTTTAGAAACACTTTAATTATCATGACCTCCAATATCGGGTCAAAAGTGATTGAAAAAGGAGGTTATAACTTCGGTTTTGAAAGCAACAGCAATAATGATAATCTTCAGTATAAGCGCATTCAAGAAGCAGTGAATGATGAATTAAAACAATATTTTCGCCCTGAATTTCTGAATCGTTTAGATGACATCATTGTTTTCGGTCAACTCACTAAATCTGAAGTAACAGAAATTGCTAACATTTTATTAGCAGAAGTGGCTCAACAATTGTACGAACAACGTCAAATTAGTTTGACGGTTAGTGATCAATTTAAAGCATTAGTAGTCAATGAAGGGTATGATCCTAGTTACGGCGCAAGACCTCTACGCCGTGCTATCATGAGACGGTTAGAAGATGGTTTAGCTGAGTCAATTTTAGCTGGCAATATTGAGGATGGTGACAAAGTAATCGTTGATGTATCTGAAGATAATCAAGTCACAATTCAACCTGCGCTACAAAAAAGTTTTGCTTATGTTGATCGTTAGGTTATTGCGCTAAAAATTCAAGATAAGTAAGAAAGAACGCACCATATTTTTAGAAATAATATGGTGCTTTTTTTAGCTTAAGTTTTCCGAAAAATATGTGGTTTAAAATTGACCTAGAATTGGCAACTGAACTATAAAAAGAGTTCCTTCACCTACTATACTTTTGGCTTGGATTGTACCATGATGAGCAGTAACAATAGCTTTAGCAATAGATAAACCCAACCCTGAACCTCCTTTTTCCCTAGAACGGGCTTTATCAATGCGATAAAATCTTTCAAAAATATAGGGTAATTCTTTATTATCAATTCCGATTCCACTGTCTTGAACTTTAATAACAGCTAATTTGTTCTGTTGTTGTAAACTAATTTTGACTTGACCCCCCGCAGGAGTATATTGAATCCCATTAACCGCTAAATTAAATAATAAACGATAAATTTGCTCAGTATTCCCTTTAATTTGGAAAGGATATTTAACATTAATTTGTGAGGTTAACGTTATTTTTGATGCAACAGCTAAATACCCTATCTCTTCTAATAGATCACTAATGAGATCATTAAGACAAATGTTTTCCTGTTTCAAAGAATTATTTGTAGTAATATTTAACTGCCAATCCAAACGAGATAACATTAATAAATCTGATACTAAGCTAGATAATCTTTGGGTTTGTCTGGCAACTATTTCTAAGGTGTTTCTTGATTCCTTTGCTGTTAAACCTGACATCATTAACGTTGATTCTATTGTAGCTAAAATGGCAGCTAAAGGAGTCCTTAACTCATGGGCTGCATCAGCAGTAAATTGTTGAATTTGCTGATAAGATTTATTGATGGGTTTCATGGCTATTCCTGTTAAAATCCAAGCCGAAACTCCAATTAAAATAATTACCAAAGGAAGTCCCAATAATAAAATTAAAGCTACCATTTTCAGATAATTATCAAAATCTTCGAGACTTCTAGAAACTTGCAAATATCCCCAGTTTTCTCCTGTGTTGGTATGTAATAAATGAGATTTTTGTAAATAGCGTACACCTTGATTGTCTTTAAGTATAATGTGTTCTTTAGACTGTTTTTGAAGAGATAAGCCGTCTGGATAGTTTCTACTTAAGGCAACTAAATTATGAGAAAGGTCAAAAATTTGTAAGTAATATTGTCCTTTGTCAATAGTTCCAAGACGATAGTTAGAAATCTTATCTAAAGAAGGACAAGAAGCATCAACAAGACATAAATTAGGAAAGAATTCATAAACATCATCGTTGAATTTTCCTGGCTTATTAAGAATAATCGTAAAGTTATCATGGAGAGTTCCCGCAACGGTATTTAATTCTTTTTCTACTGTGATACGATGACCATGGATAATAGCTTCATATACTCCAAAACCAATCATTGCTAAAATAAGACTAATACCACTAATATACCAACTAGCTAAACGCCATCTAGTTTGTTTAAATAACTTTGAATCATCAGAATTAAATACCATAAATAAATTATTAAGCATTAGTAGTAAAACGATAACCTAATCCATAAACAGTTTCAATACAATTTTCTATTCCCAATGGTTCTAGTTTACGCCTTAACAAGCGAATTTGTGCAGCAACTACATTACTCATGGGTTCATTTCCCCATTCCCAAAGTTGTGTAAGTAGCTGATCGCGGGTAACAATTTGATTGGGGTGTTTCATAAAGTATTCTAACAATTGAAATTCCTTATTCGTCAAAGAGATAGGTTGAGCCTTACCTGTTTTTTGGTTAAAAAAAATTGTATAAGTGCTATAGTCTAAACTGATATTGCCTACAGTTAATTTCTGTGGATTGATAATAGGAACACGACGTTGTAAAGCTCGTAATCTTGCTAATAATTCTGCCATACCAAAAGGTTTAACTAAATAATCATCCGCCCCTGAATCTAAACCAACTACCTTATCTTCTTCTCGATCCTTTGCTGTTAATATTAGAATGGGTAAAGAACTATTTTGGTGTCTAATTCTTTTAATTAGATCAATACCCGAAATTTTGGGTAATAACCAATCAAAAATACCAATAGTATACAGATTTAAGCCCATTTCTATTAAATCATTCGCTTCTTCTCCATCCTGCACCCAATCTACAATATAATTGTGTTGAATTAATGCCCGTTTAATAGCATTGCCTAAATCTGTTTCGTCTTCAACTAATAAGATACGCATAACTTTTCTGGATGGTTTTGCATACTGCTAGTTTGCCCATTAATATAGCAGTTCCCATACTTATGAGGTACAAACTCTTCTCGTTTTAGGAGTTAGGAGTTCGGGAGTTCAGGAGTTGAATATTAGGTGTACCTCATGAGTCCAGGAAATGCTATATCATTGTTAATAATAGTAACAAAAAAAAGAATTATTATATTTCATCCTCATTTCATTTTTAAGAGCAATAATAGTAATGTGAAGACTATAAAAGTCTCGTATTGAGAATTGGTATCAGATGATCCCCGAATTCGAGGAAAACCAATAAGCGATCGCATCCTTCGTTACCCACGGAAATAAAAAATGAGTCAACTTAAAGTCTTGACTCTACAGTTTACTAGAGACTCTAGACTATGAAATAACACCAAGGATACAAACACCAATGAATCAAGACACTTTACTAAAAATAGGAGAATTAGCGAAACAAACAGGACTTTCTGTGGGTAATTTACGATATTACAGCGATTTGGGGGTTTTGCATCCCGTCAAAATTGCGGACAATGGCTATCGTTACTATAGTCTAGATGCTAGTCAACAAGTTGCCTTTATCAAAAAAGCCCAGGCCCTGGGTTTTTCCCTAGAAGAAATTAAGCGCATTTTAGATGTAAGAGATCGAGGTGAAATCCCTTGTCAGTTGGTACAAGATTTACTTGACCAGAAAATAGAAGATTTAGAGATAAAAATAAAGCAAATGACCTTGTTTAAAGGCGAATTAGAAGAATATCGGGAGAGTTGGCGTAAGAATCCTCCCTCACAACCCACCTCCGATGAGGTTTGTCCTTTAATTTCTAGCGTGTCTGTACATTCTGAGAAAAACTAACTATTTTTGAGGTTCATTATTATGGAAACTTGCCACTTAAAATTAGAAGGAATGAGTTGCGCTAGTTGTGCATCTGCTATTGAAAAAGCGTTACAAAAAGCGGAAGGGATAAAAGAAAGTAATGTTAATTTTGCCATCTCTCAAGCTACTGTAACCTACGATCCTACTCTCACTAATCCATCTTTAATTCAAGAAGTAGTAGAAGATATAGGGTACAAAGCTTTTTCTCAAGAAGAAAATGGGTATAAAGGCGATGAGGAAAAAGCAAAAAGAGAAGCAGAACAAAAAGAATTAACCAATAAAGTTATTGTTGGTTCTATTATTAGTGTCTTGTTAATTATGGGTATGTTACCCATGATGACAGGATTAGAAATGAATTGGATTCCTGGTTTTCTCCAAAGTAGTTGGGGACAATTCATCTTAGTTACTCCTGTTATGTTTTGGGTAGGAACTGATTTTTTTAGAGGGGCTTGGAAAGCTTTTAAACATCATTCTTCTAACATGGATACTTTAGTTGCATTAGGGACTGGGGTTGCTTATTTATACTCTCTATTTGCTACTTTATTTCCCCAATTTTTAGAATCTCAAGGGATTTCCGCAGTGGTTTATTATGAAACCGCTTCGGTGGTTATTACCCTGGTTTTATTGGGAAGATTATTGGAAAATCGAGCCAAAGGAAAAACCTCTGAAGCTATTAGAAAGTTGATGGGATTACAAGCAAAAACCGCGAGAGTGATTCGGGATCAGCAAGAAATAGATATTCCTATCGATCAAGTAATGGTAAAAGATATCATTGTGGTTCGTCCAGGAGAAAAAATTACCGTAGATGGAGAAGTAATTGAAGGAGAATCTTCAATTGATGAGTCAATGGTAACAGGGGAGCCTATTCCTGTTAAGAAAAAAGCAGGAGATGAAGTCATTGGAGCAACCATCAATAAGACAGGAAGTTTTAAATTTAAAGCAACAAAAGTTGGTAAAGATACGGTTTTGGCACAAATTGTTAAATTAGTTCAAGATGCTCAAGGTAGCAAAGCTCCCATTCAACAATTAGCAGATCAAGTAACGGGATGGTTTGTACCAGCAGTCATTGCCGTTGCTATTCTGACATTTATTATTTGGTTTAATGCAATGGGCAATGTCACCCTAGCCATGATTACAACCGTAGGAGTTTTAATTATTGCTTGTCCTTGTGCTTTGGGTTTAGCAACGCCTACATCTATCATGGTAGGCACAGGAAAAGGGGCAGAAAATGGAGTCTTAATTAAAGGTGCAGATAGCTTAGAATTAGCCTATAAACTGAATACAATTGTCTGCGATAAAACAGGAACCATTACCCAAGGAAAACCTAGCGTTACTAACTATATTACGGTTAAAGGAGTTGCTAACAATAACGAAATAGAACTCTTAAAAATGGCTGCTGCTTTGGAAAAAAATTCCGAACATCCTCTAGCTGAAGCAGTGGTAAATTATGCCCAATCTCAAGGAGTGAAAATGCCCTTACCAGAAGTCAGTAATTTTGAAGCCGTAGCAGGGATGGGTGTTCAAGGAAACGTATCAGGAAAATTGATACAAATTGGTACACAAAGATGGATGGATGCGTTAAACATTAATACCCAATCTTTAGACGAAACTCGCCAACAATGGGAACAGGAAGCCAAGACCACTGCTTTAATCGCTGTAGAGGGAAAAATTGAAGGTTTAATGGGTATTGCTGACGCGATAAAACCATCTTCAGTTGAAGCAGTCAAAGCGTTACAAAGAATGGGTTTAGAAGTGGTTATGTTAACAGGAGATAACCAAAAAACTGCCGAAGTGATCGCGAGTGAAGTGGGAATTAAACGAGTTTTTGCCCAAGTTCGTCCCGATCAAAAAGCCAGTACCATTCAACAAATTCAACAAGAAAGATTAAGCCGAAAACAGAAACATAAAATCGTTGCAATGGTGGGCGATGGTATCAATGATGCCCCCGCTTTAGCCCAAGCAGACGTAGGAATTGCCATTGGAACGGGAACCGATGTAGCTATGGCTGCGAGTGATTTAACCTTAATTTCTGGGGATTTAAAAGGCATTGTTACCGCTATTCAATTAAGTCATGCCACTATGAGAAACATTAAGGAAAATCTCTTTTTTGCTTATATTTACAATAGTCTTGGTATCCCCATTGCAGCCGGTATTTTATATCCCTTTTTCGGTTGGTTATTGAATCCGATGATTGCCGGTGCAGCAATGGCATTTAGTTCAGTTTCTGTGGTAACAAATGCCTTAAGATTACGTAATTTTAACCCGACAGTGACTCGATGATTGATCAAAATAGCATTCTATCTAGGAGTTTAGAAGTGTAGGAGTACAGGAGTTTAGAAGTTTAGTATTTCTCATAGTTTCCCTGCCCATCAATCATCTGTAGTAAACACTTAGCAATTTCATATTAGGATTTATCAGCTACAAGGAGAATCAAGTGAACAATAAAAGAGCAGTATTTACAGTGATACTAAGTCTCAGTTTGATAACGAGTACAACTTCGGTTTCTCAGGCTAAAATGTCACCAACAGAAACCAGTAATCAATTTTCTCGAATTGAACAGCCATTATCGTTGAAAATATTAGTCACTTTAGGCGGTTTGGGGTTAATTGGGGCTGAAGTTTGGTGGTTTTTACTCAGTCAAACAAAATCTAAACAAGCAACCACTAATAAAGGGATTCAAGAAGTAACAATTGTGGTTGATGGCGGTTATACACCTGATAGAGTTAAAGTAAATCAAGGTCAACCTGTCCGCCTTAAGTTCTTACGAAAAGACTCTAATAGTTGTTTAGAAAAAGTTATTTTACCTGATTTTCATCAATCCCTTGAATTACCGATTAATCAAGTTCGTTCAGTGGAATTTATTCCTAATAAATCAGGAGTATATACTTTTCATTGTGGCATGAATATGTTTAGAGGCGTATTAGAAGTTCATGACACAAATATCCCAAAATCTCATAATAGTAAGCAGCCTCATTCTGTTGCTTCTTAATCGTCACAAAAATTATTATTCTTGTAAAGATGTTTTCTGTAACGTCTCTACCTACTGAAGATAATTGATCCTAAAAATATAGGATTTCATCTTTATTTCATTTTTACTTGTTATCTTAACAAATGTAGAAGAACCATTCAAAGAAATTCCCTGGAGATACCACTGATGTTAAAACCTTCTTTATTGACTATTATTGCTGGCGTTGCTATTGTTACTGTTGCGGGAGGTATTTATTTAACCAATCAAAATAATGCTGAATCCGTCTCCAATACAAATAATAATACCGTTTTAGCAAGTGTTTGGAATAACCCAACAGAATCCTATTCAGGTAATAAAAATATAACTGTTTATCGTAGTCCTTCTTGTGGTTGTTGTGGGATATGGATTGAACATATGAAAAAGCATGGTTTCCAAATTACTGATATTAAAACTGATGATATAGAAGCCATTAAACAACAACATAATTTACCTCAAAATTTAGCTTCTTGTCATACAGCCATTATCGATGGTTATGTGATGGAAGGCCATATTCCTGCTGATGATATTAAACGGTTTCTAACACAAAAACCTGATTTTCAAGGGTTAGCTGTTCCCAGAATGCCATTGGGAACCCCAGGAATGGAAGCAGGGGACAGAAAACAACCTTTTGATGTTCTTGCTTTTAATAATAGTGAAGATGTAGAAGTGTTTAAACACTACGAAAATTATTAAGGATTATGGTTAACTTTAATCGCCGTCAATTTATTGCTTTAGCTGTAACTGGTGGAAGTATAGCGATCGGAGCGAATCTTTGGTTAAAACAAAGTAAGTCTGAGGTTAAAAATACAAAACAAGTCCCTAATTTAACTAAGATTTATCAAAGTAAGGATGGTTTACTAGACGTTCATTTAGAAGCCAATTACACGCCAGTTAATCTATCAGGTAATCAAGCTTATTTATTAACTTATAACGGACAAATTCCAGCCCCTCGCTTAGAAGCTAAACCAGGGGATCTTATCAAAATTAAGTTAACCAATAAGTTACAGCAACCAACCAATTTACACTATCATGGGTTACACATTTCACCTACGGGTAAAGAGGATAATGTTTTCTTAAAAATTAATCCAGAAGAAAGCTTTACTTACGAGTTTAAAATTCCTAAAACTCAAAAAGCAGGAACCTTTTGGTATCATCCTCATGTACATGGGTATGTGGCAGATCAACTATCAGGTGGTTTAGCCGGATTATTTATTGTTAGGGGAGAATTAGATGAAGTTCCAGAAATTAAAATTGCTCAAGAAGAATTTTTAGTTTTACAAGATTTTGCTCTTGATGATCAAGGACAACTATTATCATCAAATCACATGGATCTTATGTCAGGAAGAGAGGGAAATTTAATTACAATTAATGGTCAAATTAATCCAACTTACACCCTTAAGCAAAATAGTTTATTACGACTAAGAATTCTGAATGCTTCTACTTCACGTTTTTACAATCTTTCTTTAGAAAATCATCCTTTTTATCTCATAGCTACCGATGGTGGGGCAATTCAAAATCCACTGGAAATGACAAAAATTTTACTCACACCTGGTCAAAGAGTAGAATTATTAGTTAAAGGTAATCAAACTCCTAAAAACTACCGTTTGATTAATCTTCCTTATGATAGAGGAGGAATGGGTATGATGGGAGGCGGTATGATGGGGGGAAGAATGGGAGGTATGATGAATAGAAGACAAACCTCTAATAATGCCACTGTTTTAGCAACCATTCAATATGATGGCGTTAGTGAAAATGTAGCTTTACCCAGTCAATTAACATCAATTTCTAGCTTACCATTACCTCAACAAATACGTCGTTTTACCCTAAATCACGGGATGTCACCAGGAGTAGGAATGGCGTTTTTAATTAATAACCAACCTTACCAACATGAACGTATTGATACCCAGGTTAAACTGAATACTGTTGAAGATTGGGAATTGATTAATACAGGAGTGATGGATCATCCTTTTCATCTCCATGTAAACTCATTTCAGGTGATTAGTCGTAATGGAAAAAACGAACCCTATTTAGCTTGGCGAGATACTGTTTTAGTTCGTCGGGGAGAAACGGTAAAAATTCGCATTCCTTTTAAAGATTATAAAGGAAAAACTGTCTATCATTGTCATATTTTAGATCATGAAGATTTAGGGATGATGGGAAATTTAGAAATTATTTAGTTGTTGCATGGGCAAATGTATTGTAACAAACTTTCTGGTTGCTGTTTCCCTAACCTATCGTTTATCGTTAATAGTTTAGGAAGTGATCGCACTGTTATGTTAGATTTTTTCCTAACTTACAATATCAAGAATGATTCGCACAAATATGTGATATTATATTATTAATACATAGCATAGTTTGTTTATGAGTAATCTAAAGGTTCGCCAGCAAATTCAATCTTATATTGAGCAACTATCAGACGAAAAGCTTGTCATTGCTGCTGATTTTTTAGCTTATTTAGTAGAAAAAGAAGGTAATGAGGCTACTGAAGAATTATTAAGTATTGTTGGTTTTGAAAATGATTTAAGAGAAGCAGAAGAACAAGCAGCAACAGGAAATTTAGTATCATTTAAAGCTATTCGTCGTAATGTATGATTTAATGTTAACTCGTAAAGCACAGCGATTTTATGAACAAGCTGATCAGTCTTTAGCGTCTCGATTAAAATGCTCCTTAACTTATGGCAAAGACCCGTCATATTTTATAAAGTTGTAGGGTGGGCAAATCTAATAAATTATTAATAGGTCTTTTTTGTTAAAATTTGCCCACCAGATGATAAAATAACAGTATAATTCTTGTTTCTTGTAA
>JASJDW010000021.1 GCA_030064955.1 Crocosphaera sp. | reverse complement strand
ACATCGATAATAATTTGAGCATTATTTCCTAAAGCTTCTAAAATTTTCTTCTTCCAAGTTTGTAGCGTTTCTTCTGGCTCACTTAACAGTTTACGAATTAAGTCTTGAAAAGCTTGAGTAATAGCAGAATAGGGAATATCTCGCTGCAACTGATCAAATTTACCACTAATAAACTGTCCTCGTTGCCGAGTAATGGGTTTATGAATTTCATTGACTAATGCAGATTTGCCAATCCCAGAATAACCAGAAACGAGAATCATTCCCGTTGTCCCTTGGCTAACTTGCTCAAAAGCAGTTAAAAGTTGATTAACTTCTTGTTCTCTACCATAAAGTTTTTGAGGAATATAAAACTTGTCAGTAATATCTTGACTACCTAAAGAAAACGGAGAAATTTCTCCTTGCGACTTTAATTGATTAAGACAAGTTTCTAAATCAGCTTTAATTCCCCTGGCACTTTGATATCTCTCTTCTGGTGTCTTCGTTAACAGCTTGTCGATGATATCTGATATAGCTACAGGAATATCAGGAATTAGTTGATGAACTGCTAATGGCTGTTGGGCGATATGACAATGGACTAACTCCATGGGGTCAGTAGTTGTAAAAGGAAGCTGATGGGTTAAGAGTTCATAGAAAGTAATACCAAGAGAATAAAAATCACTGCGGTAATCTATGCCTCGGTTCATTCTTCCTGTTTGTTCTGGGGCAATATAAGCTAAAGTTCCTTCTAATTGTTCGGGAGGTAGAACGCTCAAAAATTCTTGGGATAAACGGGTAGAAATACCAAAATCGATGATTTTGAGTTGTTCTGTTTGAGAATTATAGACAATATTGGCAGGGGTAATATCTTTATGGACAATATTAGCATTGTGAATTGTAGCTAAACTATCAGTTATCTTAATTGCAATCGTGAGAAAGTTTTCTAAGCTGAATTTACTCTGGGACAATAATAACTTTAAGGATTGACCGCCAAAGTCTTCTAACAGCATAACCAAACTATTTTTATATCGCTCCAAACCATAGGCTTTAACGATATTATCCGCGTTTAAAGAACGAGTAATTTCATACTCCTGTCTGTAGCGGGTTAGTTCTGAGGGAGTAGGATAGTTTTCTTTGAGAATTTTAAGAATAATAGGCTGATTATCGGGCTTGAGAGAAGCTCGATAGACCAATGAATTAGCACTTTCATAGATTTTGTCGAGGATTTGATATTTGGGTTTCATATACAGCGTTTCGCTTAACGAGTGAAATACACTTAATTTTAGGTTCTAACTTCTGACTTCGTTAACTGCGATCGCTCTTTTCATAGTTTCTTGTCCTCATTTGGATTTTTGCTCAGATAAATATGGTGCTATTAATACCAAGAGCAAAATGGCTATAAGGTAGGCAGTAAAAGAATTGTGGGCTTTATAGCACAGTTGACAAAATCAATCAAGTCAAAAAAAATTTGCCTCTAACTCGAAAAATTCAGAAATGGGGTGGGGAGATCGTCTTATAAGTGAACAACAAAACAAAATCACAAAAAGGAGTCAATCATGACAAAAACAATTGTTTCTGGTACTATCGGCAGAGATGTTAAAAAATCTGTAGGTCAAGGATATACGGCAGAGTTTGTCAAAGCGTCAGATATACGTTATATGGCTGATGGTGGATACAAAATAACATTTGACGAATTGCAACAATGTAATATAGTCTGTCAGGCATGGGAATTCGATGATGCAATAACCTGCGTAACCATCGGTGCTGGTCCAAATGCGATATATGTGACGACATTAAACAATCAAGGACAATTTGTTCCCACACATTTTTGTTTTATCGCCACTGAATATACATATTCTCAAGATACATACTAAATCAACATAGCGATCGCTTTTCTTCAATAGAAAGGGCGATCGTTTGTTGTGTTTTTGAATAGGGCGATCGCATTTCTTAACTTTCTGGGGTAGAGCGATCGCTTTTTGTTTTTTTGAATAGGGCGATTACCTCGTTATATTTAATTTATATCCATAATCTCTGAACTGAATAAGCATCAAATTTAGTGTCCTGACTAATTAAAACAAAGGATCTATTGATTGCTTGAGCGATTAACATTCTGTCAAAGGGATCGCGATGATGTAATGGTAGATGACGAATTTGCAGAGTGTCAATAAATGAAATAGGTAGTAAGAGAATATCTGAAGATTCAAGTTCAGCCTCAATCGTTTCATAGCTTCTTTGTAGTGATAACTTACCAAGATTTAACTTAATAGCAATTTCCCAGA
The DNA here is from genome assembly GCA_030064955.1 of Crocosphaera sp. Classification (GTDB taxonomy): domain Bacteria; phylum Cyanobacteriota; class Cyanobacteriia; order Cyanobacteriales; family Microcystaceae; genus Crocosphaera. The sequence goes on along the minus strand of JASJDW010000021.1, from coordinate 40,809 downwards.
GACTAGCAATACTGAGATAAACCCTATCTGCTACATCAATCATATCCCTTAGATTGTCCGGTAAGTTAGAATCATTTTCAGATAACCAGATAAAGGCATGAGTATCTAACAAAAAATCACTCATTCCATGTATTCCTTAAAATCTTCCAATGGCTCATCAAAATCATCGGGCAATGGTAGAACAAATGTTCCTTTTAAGATGCCTGAACGACGTTTTTTGACAGAATGCTGCTCTGATGAAACATCTTTTGAGTAGTTTTCCCTCAGATACTTAGCATAATGTAGAAGTTCTTTTTTTAGTGATTCTGGCAATTCCATAACCGTTTGCCAGATTTCTGTATCAATATTCATCGAAAATTTTGGGTCTGAAACCCCGCGTCTTTAGCGCGGCTTTATTCTCTTAGTCTAGCATAGTCACAAAAGATATGTTAGAATGTGAGGGATGAGAGAACGTGCCTATCGATTCAGGTTTTACCCAACCCCGTCGCAAGAAAACCTCTTGCGACGAACAATGGGCTGCGTCCGCTTAGTATATAACAAGGCCTTAGCAGTGCGTACTGAAGGTTGGTATGAAAGGCAAGAACGAATAGGTTACGGACAAACATCAAGCTTGTTAACCCAGTGGAAAAAGCTTGAAGACTTAGATTTTCTGTCGGAGGTTAGCTGTGTTCCATTACAACAGTGTTTAAGACATCTTCAAACAGCTTTTACCAATTTTCATGCTCAACGATCTAAATATCCTAACTTTAAGAAAAAACGGAATGGAGGTAGTGCAGAATTTACTAAGTCTGCTTTTAAATGGAGAGATGGTAAGCTGTTTTTAGCTAAGTGTAAAGAACCTCTAAATATTGTTTGGAGTCGATTTTTACCTCAAGATAGTAAGCCATCTACAGTAACAGTTAAACTCGACCCATCGGGACGTTGGTTCGTGTCAATATTGGTTAAAGATCCAACTATCAAGCCATTACCAAAAACCGGTAAACAAGTAGGAATTGATGTAGGAGTTACCAGTCTAATTACTACGAGTAATTCAGAAAAGATAACTAATCCTAAACATTGGAACCGCTTGCATAAAAAGTTAAGAAGAAAACAAAAAGCTTTGAGTCGGAAAACCAAAGACTCAAACAACTACTATAAAGCAAGGCTAGAAGTAGCTAGAGTACACGCTCAAATTAAAGATGCTCGTACCGATTTTCTCCACAAGTTAACAACTAAACTCGTTCAAGAAAATGACTTAATTGCTGTTGAAGATTTAGCCATTAAAAATATGGTTAAAAAGCGGTGCGACCCCGCGCCGTCGAACGGCGCAAGGGAACGCGCACCAAGACACCATAAATTAGCTAAGTCAATTAGTGACGCTAGTTGGGGAGAATTAAACCGACAACTAGAATATAAATGTGAGTGGTACGGCAAAGAATTAATTAAGATTGACCGCTATTTTCCTAGTAGCAAACGCTGTGGCGATTGCGGTCACATTGTAGATAAATTACCGTTAAATATTCGTGAATGGGAGTGTCCTAAATGTGGGACTAACCATGACCGCGACATTAACGCAAGTAAGAATATTTTGGCCGCAGGGCAAGCGGTGAGGCAGCGCGGTCTTGGGGGTTTACCCCATGAGCGACTGCCGAACCCCTTTGGGGTGTCAGTCTGTGGAGCGAGTGTAAGACCTGAAGAGAGTAAATCTCGGAAGGCGACTGCATTGAAGCAGAAACTTAGATCGTGAGGTCTGGGAATCACCGCACTTATAGGGCGGTGAGGATGTCAACAACGATGTTCTTTATCGCTAGAAGCATCAACAGGTGCAGATTCTACTATCCCTGCCAATTCTAATAATCTTTCTCAGTTACGGGGGCGTAATTTGTCTCTGAGGGCAACTTGGACAACACTAGAAGCATTTTCTTGAGGATGTTGTTTTAAGTAATCCCTCAATTGCTCCCATAATTCATCTGGTATATATAGTGTCCGTCTCATTTGTTGGCTTTATTGGTACAATCTTAGTTGTACTTTAGCACATTATTTAGTTTAACAAAATGCAACCCCTCCTCAAGATATCGAACTAATTCAGAAAAGACTAAAGTTAGCTATTAAAACTCATAAATCAAACCCACAATAAATTGAAAAAATGAGTGAAGACAACAGAGTACAAACTAGCAGCGGTAATGTATTTGCACATTTAGGTCTCCCAAACCCTCAAGAAAGATTAATTAAAGCTGAACTAGCCTCAAAAATTAGTTTTCTTATTGACCAAAAACAATTAACCCAAATAGAAGCTGCTGAAATGTTAGGAATCGACCAGCCTAAAGTTTCTGCTTTAATAAGAGGTAGGCTTAGTGGTTTCTCTACTACTCGATTGTTCCGCTTTCTGAATGCTTTAGGCAATGATGTAGAAATAATTATCAAACCAAAACCCGAAACCTGCTCAGAAGCAAGAATTACAGTGAAATAATTTTGCAACCACCCTAACCGATTACTTTTGACTCGTGATAGATGTTTACACCAAATTAACGATAAATACGAACAAACTGTTTACCGTGCTTGCGATCGCCTTTCTCTAAGCAAAGAAGAGCGATCGCTGTTAAAACAAAGAAAGTTAAACTCTTGTAGGTCATGTCCAGCAAGGGTTTGAGCTTTAAAGGAATTTGAATAAGTTGGGGTGAGAGAAAAAAATTTGCCTCTAACTCGAAAAATTCAGAAATCGGGTGGTGAGATCGTCTTAAAGGTGAACAGACAAAAGACAGGAAATCAATTTTTGTCTCTAGTCCACAACCCAAATTTTAAGGAGATTGAAAATGGCAGCACTAACAAACGTACCATATAAAATTGTAGTTTACACTGGTGACATACGAAATGCTGGAACCAACGCCAATGTTTATATTACTCTCTATGGCACAAGAGGTCAAAGCAACGAATATTCACTTGATAATCGTGAAAACAACTATCAAAGAGGTGACACCGATGAATTTACTTTAAGAATGGCAAATCTTGGAGATATAACTCAAGTAAAAATTCGTCATGACAATTCTGGTATAGCGGCTGGATGGTATCTAAATAAGATTGTTGTTAACAACCCCGATTCAGTACAACAAGGTCCATGGACATTTCCTTGTTACAAGTGGTTGGAAGGTAAGCACAATGCTCGGCACCTATCTGTGGTGAAATCCGAGCGTTATTCTGAGGAGTCCGAGGATTATTCTGAAGAATAAATAAAGTGACCTAGCCTAAAACTAATGAAAATTATAATCTTTGGTTTCTAAACTGCAATTTAAAGATTATAGAAGCAACAATCTAATTTGCGATCGCGTTTTTTGTTTTTTCTCAATAATGCGATCGCATTTCTTATTAATGAGGTTCAAATTGAAAAAATGAGTGAAGACAACAGAGTACAAACTAGCAGCGGTAATGTATTTGCGGATTTAGGTCTCCCAAACCCTAAAGAAAGATTAGTTAAAACTGATTGGTCTCAATATGACGGTTAAATCGTCCAGAAGACATCAATTCAGTTCAGGAAGTTGTAGAGTACCTACAAGGTGAAGGCATCGACATGAGCAAGGTCTATATTGGCTATGCTGGTTACACTCGTAACGCTCTAAATGTTGAGATTGAGAGCGAGTCTCCTCTAAAGGGTTTGATGACCCCACCAAGTGGTGATGCGAAAGGCACATTCGAGTCTCTCTCTAGCGAATACAATGATGTGCTTTATAATTACTTCGATCCTGAGAACGAATTTGATTCTGAGAACGAATATGGTAAGAATGGCTATCACCTCTATACCGATGCTGTGGCTAATGCTGATTATCTTTACAGTGAGGATACCAATGTATTTATCTCTCTGGATACACCCCGTTCTGTGTATGCTAAAGGCAAATATGCTGCCCTAGAAGGTCTAGGAGGTATTTTCACCTGGACGATAGATCAGGATGCGGGTCTGTTAGTCAATGCTGCTCGTGAGGGTGCAGGTTATGTGCCAAGTCTAACAAAAATCGATATGGCTGATTTCTACTTCTGTGGTGACAATATTGATCCAGCAATCTGCCAGACTATCACAGATCTGCCAACTATGACGAAGTCAGCATTGGATGCCCACCCAGGTCGTCCGGTCAGCAGCCACAGCAAAGACCGTAACAAGGGTATGAAATCAACAACAATCAAGATCAAAACGGCAGGACCTGTAAACATAGATATAGATCAAGTTTCAGCCCCTTAGTCAGCGTGCTCTGAGAATTGCAAGCTGAGTTTAGGTTAGCGCAAACTATCTATAACTAAAATCCGCGATCGCACCTCTTATTAGAGAAAGGCGATCGCTTTCTCTTCAATAGGAAGCGCGATCGCATTCATTGCACCAAAGCTAAAACTAGCTGTAAGCTTTGTTTCACAAAGGATTTGAGAGTTGAAGAGATTCTAGTTGAAATAAATCGAGAGCAAAAAATTGCCTCTAACTCGAAAAATTCAGAAATTGCCCCTGAAGATCGTCTTAGAAGTGAACAACAAAACAAAATCACAAAAAGGAGTTCAACATGGCAGAACCTTATTTACTCGAAGCAAAAGTAATTCCTGGTACACGTTATAGCCAGAATGGAGTGGTCATTGATGCAGGTCTTTCCTGGTTGAGTATTAATAGGCAGCCTTATGATATTACCCCATCGACGGTTGCCTATTTTAAATATGCAGTATTGAAAGCTGGTTCAAACTATGAAACTCGTTTTAAAGAGGTAAAAATTCATGACATTACTTTAGGCACCGATTACGATTATATTATGGTTAACTTCGAGCATGTGGGCTATGGCGGAGAGATACACTTTGGCTTATGTTTTTACGAAGCTTAACTTTAAAGGATTAATCAGTTCAGTAAATAATTTTTATACTGAACTTCTCAGTTTAGTCTAGGTTAAGAAAGTTTAACGATTACTTGTAATAATCGCGATCGCACTTTTGCTTTAAAGAAGGCGATCGCTTTATCCTAAACACAATTAGTCTTGCCCAAAAGACTGTCCATATAGTTCACAGATGGGAACTGCTTGGTTTCCTATCTGTTTAATCAACCCCATACTGCTTAATTTATGTGCCACGGTCGGTTCTAGGGATATTGGTTCCGTTGATTGAATCAGGGTATTTAAAGCTTGTAATAAATCGGGATTTTCTTCTAATTTGACCCAATGTCGCTGTAGATGATAATTATAGATTCCTGTGGTGCTACTGGCAGTTTCTAATAGTTCGTCAAGAGTTATTTCTTCACGCATAAGATAATATAACGCAATGCTGACTAAAGCAGGATGTCCTCCTACAAGTTCCATTACTTGCCTCAATTTTGCTTCTTCCCATTCAACTCGATAACGTTGGGCTAGTTTTTTGACTTCTGCAAAACTGAAGGTATCTAACTGAATTGGCAAACCGACATTAAAGGGAGACTGTTTTAGTTGGAGAGGAACGTAAATTTCTGTGGAGTGAACGACAATCAGACGAAGCTTGCGCCAAATAGGAAATCTCTTTGCTTCTTCATACCAGGAACGAAATAGGGGTAAGACATCTTTTGCCACTTGGGGATGTTCAAAAATACGATTTACCTCATCTAATGCTAAGACTAAAGGTTCTTGAACCTCCTCCAAAATATAGTCTTGGAAGTATATAGTGCAGCTTATTTTAGCACCGATATCTTCATCCCAATAGTCATCGAGTTTCGATTCTAGTTTGAGTTGATAACTGATATTGGCACAGAGCCAACGCAAAAATCGATTAAGATCGGATAAAATGGTTTCGTCAATTTGCTCAAGATTGAGGTTAACAGTACGATATCCTTGCCCACTGGCATAATCAACAATTCTCAGTAACAAGGAAGTTTTACCCATTTCTTGGGGAGCTTTAATTCTAATTAAAGCCCCAGGTTTCTTGATTTCCTCATAAGCTTGTTCTTGAAAAGGCGATCGCTTAATGTAATAGGGTGAATCAATGGGAATCGAACCACTGGGATATGAGGGCAGTAAATGATTAGTTTTTTGTCTAATCATTTCTTTACTAGGGCCGTTATTGTCTAGCAAATAATTGGCTGACTGTTCTCGAACCCGTTTGTTGTCCGTAATAGGTTGTTCTTGAGCGTGGGACTCTAATAAGACTCGACAGTTTTTCTTAGTAATGCGTCGTCCAATGATTGGAGAAAGTTTCTTAAATAATTCTGGCGCAACTACATTGGTAAAGTAGCCAGGGCTATAACCTGCTTCCATCGCAATCTTATTATAGGTCTGATATTTCCAGATCCCACGTAAGATAGCAATTTCAGAGGGATTAAGGGGACGTTTTTGTGCTGCTAAGAGTTTGTTATTAAGAATATCAATCAGAGAATCTAAATTTGAAGCAGCTACAATCATAACTTTTGTCTAATAAACCCTACTACACCACTATATATGTAACTATATATCAGGGCAATTTGGTAGTTCAACCACCTAGTTAGACGTGAGTTGTCTAGAAATTCCTTTATATCGAACTCAGGTTAGTTAGGGTTTGAGAATTGATGCGCTCTTTCTGTTTTTGGTATTATTTTGCATAATGCTCGACGAATTTCTCGATTGTCTCCAGATAATTCGTAAGCTTGTGAAATTGCTTCGGCTGCTGCTTCGTGTTTACCCAGAGTGAATAAGCATCGACTGTAATAATACCAAGCATGAGGATTTTTAGGATAGTCTTCAGTCAACTGCTTTAATACTTTGATTCCTTTCTCTTGCTCTCCCCGTAGGATAAAATATTGCGCTAGTAAATCATGGGTTTGTGGTGAACTTGAAGCTTGTTTGAGTAAGGAGTTAATCAGTTTTTTAGTTTGTTTACCTTCTGCGTCGAATACCAATCTTTTGCGACATCGATTGGCGATCGCCCTTTTAAGGGTTTGAATATCTTGAGGGGCAAGTTCTACAGCCTTATGTAAATGTCTTTCTGCTTCGGTCAGATTTCCCAATGCCAACAACAAATCGTGACTATAAATTAATGCTATTAAATTGTGGGAATCGAGGGACAATATTTTTTGAAAGGTTGATAAAGCAATGGAAGGATGTTCTGTTTCCATTTGTACCTGTCCCAAAGCCAGCCAATGAGCTAAATTTTTAGGTTCTAAAGTTGTCGCTGATTTAAAAGAGGCGATCGCCTCTTTGCTATTACCCTGACAGGATTTGATTAAGCCGAATAAATGCTGTTTAGTAGCTGCTTTTTTGGCTACATTGATGGCACTTTCATAAACCGAGATCGCCTCTTCTTTCCTCTTCATAAGCTGTAAAATTTTACCCAGTTGAATACGAGGCTGGATTAACTGAGGTTGTCCTTTGATAACTTGATAGTATTCGGGAACCGCTTCTGACCATTGGCCTGTTTCATAAAGCAAATCAGCTAATTCCAGACGTTTTTTCCAACCTGAGCTATATTTTTGGATATATTTATGCAAAGTTTTCAGTTTTTGTTCTTGTCTGGTAGGTTTTTGCTTGAGAACTAAATATGCGTTCAAATCCAATCCTGAGGATAGTGAAAGTTTAACCAGACAGGAGGCAGAGTTTCTAGACATGAGATTGTGATCCTATAGTTTATTTCTTCAATATTGGAGTCGTCATCAATAGATAAATGAAGGTCTTTCTGTTCTAATTCTTGATGACATTGAGTTTCATTGAGCTTTTCGGTATTTGATCCTGTGAAATATTTACCCAGAGATTTTTTAAGTATTTGTCTGCCTTCTTGAAGACGTTTAGCAACATTGCCTTGAGAAATTGTGAGTTCCTTTCCAATATCTGCATGAGACATTTCTTGATAATAACTAAGTATTAAGGGATCTCGTAATCTGGGAGATAAACTATCAATACAATTACGGATGTGTATATGTAGTTCTTGCTCGAGTAATTCTGACTCGGGATAATCAGAAAAACCTATTTCGTGATTATTAAGCGGAACATCTTCTACATTGTCAACACCGATTGCCTTATGTTTGCGTTGACGATGAATATCTATGCAAAGATTATGGGTAAATCGATTCAACCACCCCTTAAGATTAGTTATATTCAAAGCATGATTGGGTAATTTTTCCCAAGCCTTGAGAGATGCCAAACTCATTACTTCCTCGGCATCATCATGATTTCCTCCCATCCAAACTAGACAACGATGGTAAAGATAATTTCGATAGGATTCCCATAATGACCAAAAGGCATTGCGATCGCCTTGAGCTAATCTTTTTAATAGCCTCTGCTCTTCTGTTTCTGGGGTAATAAAGTTAACTTTATAGAGATTGTTGGCAGTAGAATATCTAAGATCTACCATTGATACTTCTCCAATAAATTACTTGTTGCTTTTTACGTATTTAATATTACTTGTATTTAATGACTGTGCAACTAATAATATTAATAAAAAAACTCATAGAAAAACTCATAGAAAAACTCATATCAAGTATTTTTGTATTATTAAAACTCATACTACTATAGCAGTTCCCATACTTGTGAGGTACAAACTCTTCTAGTTCTAGGAGTTAGGAGTTCGGGAGGGCAGGAGTTGAATATTAGGTGTACCTCATGAGTCCAGGAAATGCTATAGACTGTTTCAGCTAATTTAATAAAGTAGGGTGGGTTAGACGGCTATAATTCAGGCTATCACAGGGATATAACAAGCTGTTGTAACCCACCACTTTAAATATGTAGTATACAATACTTTTTTCACCACAATGTCGGGAGAGCCAAAATGTGTAGCTAAACTTTAGTAAATTGGTATAATTTTTTTCTTGCGATTCACTTTTATTAAATTAATTAGCCCTGTTTAAACGACGAAATATTGAGCCAATTCCTAGCAATAAAGTACCCCCTAATAAGGCATGATTAGAAGGTTCAGGAACAGGAGTAATAACGCCTACCACCACAGGAATAGGATCGGAATTAAAATTTTGAAGACCATCATTAGGCGTTTCATCATCTAATAACCCATAATCATTATCATTAATGACAACAAAACGAGGTCGTTTTCCAGGAATTAAAGCCAAACCTTCTGGTTTATCTCCTGCTAAATAACCCAAATCAGGTAAATTAAATAAAAAGGTTTTATCAACAGGAATAATTCCTGCAATTTCTAATTCTTCTGCTGTATGTTGTTCTAAGGTTTTATTTTCTACTAAACTAAAACTATCTGTCTCTAAATTAGTGGCATCTGATAAATCAATTTCAAACACCAATTTATTAGCATTTACTCCAAGGGATGAATCTCTTTGAATGACAGCAAAACGATCGCCTTCTAACCAAACGGCATCTCCAATTTTATCTACATTCGTATTGTATAAATCATTCTCTAATAGATAGACAAATTCACCACTAACTAAAGGATTGGTTGGGGTACCAATATCGAGTTCTAGAATACGCAAAATGTCACTATTTCTTGAGGTTGTATCTCCGATTGTATCAGGATTATCAATGGGACTTTGAATAAAGGCATATAATGTATTTGTATCTTGATTTAATGCTACTGCTTCAAAGCCTCGATTTACTCTTCTTTGTGCATAAACTGATGGTATAATTTCTGTCCCAAAGGTTCCTAAAGGTTCATTGACTGCTGCTGCTGTTCCCATAGGAACAAAGCGATTTAATAAAGTGCCTAATTCATTAAAATGATAGATGGCAGGTCGATATTCATCCACCATCCAAAAACTATTATCACGCTGATCAACGACAATTCCTTCTAAGTCTGCACCTAGAGGATCATTAGGGATTGAATTGCCCAATAAATCCACTCCCAACTGATCCGTATAAGCTGTTCTTTGTTCTCCTGCTTGTAAATTAGGACGTACAGATAACGGGGTCATTCCATCAGATTTGAACAAATTAATACGATCTAAAATTGTAATATTATTGCTGGTTAAATCTAGCTCAAAACGAACAATTTCAGGCTGTAAATCAGGAAGCGGAAGAGGAAGAGGTCCACGATCTGGATGGGTAACAAACTGTAAATTATTGCCATTGAATCCTTCAAAATATAACCCAGAAAACCCTCCCAAGAAAATATCTTGTAAAGTACCGTTTTCATTAGGAACTTGTCCTAAACTGGGTCGATCATCAAAATCATAATTTGTTAAATGATAACGTTGTGCGTTAGCAACTTGGGATAGGTTGGTAACAATACAAACACTAAGAAAAACTTTCAGTAAAGCTGATTTTACTGTCATGAGAATCTCCAAAATAAATTAATGGTTAGGACTTAATTTTTTTGAGCTAAACCTCAGTAATAGTAGCTTAGTGACTTTAAAATCAGGAAAAAATTATAGTTTAGTTTTAGATTTTATTTGATCCAAACAAGATAACCTTGCATCAATAATTTCTTAATCTTTTCTTATTTTTAACCTGAGTTCGATATCAGAAATCTACGAGTTTTGACAAGGAGTAAGAATAGTCGGAGTCAGGAGAAAGTAAAATAAAATAGCAATATAAACAAGAAAATTTTATTTTTCGAGAATTAGATTCCTTATTATTCATTATTTTGCCGAAATATTAAATATTCTGACTCCTGACTCCCTCACATCACCGTAACCTAATTTCGTCGAACTCAGGTTATTTTTAAGGTAATATTGATTGAGATAGAGCGTTTCTCACACTTACGAGGTACACCTAACATTTAAGTTCTGACTCCTGACTCCTGACTCCTAAAACTAGAAAATTTTGTACCCCACAAGTATGGGAACTGCTATATATTACAAAATTATTAATAACATTCAAGATCGTTAGGGAAAGAAAGAGACAAAAGATCTTCAGTTCATTTGTATTCACAAAATGTGACTAAAAAGGGGAGACTATAAGTAAGGTTTAACCCTTAGTCCATAGTCTCCCCTCATCATCTGGTTATAGTCAGGCTCGATAAATGACTTAATCAATCTTTTCCAGTTGCCAAAGAATTTGGTTTCCTTCTCGGCGAACCCGTGAAACAACCCAGTTACGCCAAGACCAATGATCACCGCGACTGGTAACAGCACTGGCATTGATGTCCATTAAATCAGCTAATTCTGAGCTAGTAATTAAGTAACCTTTACTAGCGATTTCATCAGCAACCCGTAGGGTTTCAATGAGGTTTTGAATTTCAATGACTCTCTCCTCACGGGAGAGATCGAATTCTTCAATTGTATTGACAGATGAGTCAATCATAATAGTATCAACTTAAAATTGCAAAAGGGTGGTCTTGAGTAAACTATAAAGAAAGTTGCTAAGATTTTATGAATCTCGCTACTGTTTATCATAGCGACTTTTGCATAAAATATCAGTGAGGCAAATTTTTTTATCAGGAATGATTGACTTCTCTATATTTTCCGAATCGTTTTTTGATGCTGATCTCACCATTGCTCCCTAAGTTGATCTGGCTTTGGTAAAATTCCTAACCCTTTTAGAGACTGTTTGTAAAAGGCAACTTTTTAAAATAATAGTCAGAATACTTGATGTTGTAGAAAGCGATCGCTAAGAAATATCTCTCTTTTGTCACTTTCGGAGACTGCGATCGCTAAACATCTGATGACAGTGCAATTTCAGCGATTTTACCTCAAATTGGATTTCTTAATAGAAAATAATTTAGCGATCGCAGTCTAGGCAATGGTTCTAGAATTTAGAATTCATAAGGGTTTTCCCACTTTGACAAAAGAGAGATAACTTGATACACCTATCTATCAGAAGGGCTAGCAAACTTGAATTTTTGTAACCCTTTGGGGGGTTATAGGTAATAACTTAACTGAATAGGAGAAGTAGCTCTATGTTTTTCTATTTTTAAAAGCTCATTTAATAAACCCTTACTATACATAAAAAAGAAGATAAGTCATCAACTTCAGCCTTTTTTATTGGTCGATAAACCGCCAGAAAATCTCAAAGAAACTCCCCCTATTCTTTCTTTTCAGCGTAAACGAGATATAGAAATTCCTTGGGAACAAGTCTTACATAGTACCAAAACAGAAGGGTTAACTTCTATTGCTTCTATTAAAGAATATTTCGAGAGGTCTTGGGGATTGTCTGGTAGTCCAAAAAGTCAAGAAGATTTGACTCAATATGTTAAAGATCACATAGAACTAAAAGAAGTTGTCTATCGAACTAAATTTGATGAACAGGGTAATCCTATTGCTGGGGAAATTAAAGACAGAATTTGTCTACAACATGGCACTAGCGGTCGGTGGTATCTTCCCTGGAAAACGAAAGTTTAAAATTCAATTAGGAAAAATTGGGGGATTATCTTCAATAAATCTTTGAATTTTATCTACTATCCTTATGTCTGTAGTTTCATCAGGTGGCTGATCTTTTTCTGTTGAAGCTAGATAAGCTTCCGCTACTTCTTCTAATAATGATTTACCCAGATCAGGCTGTTTAATACATAAATTCGGATCATCAATTTCCTCTGAAATATGTTTTCCGAGATACTGGTTTTTGGCATCAGTATGAGGTTCAATGGGTTCTCTTAATTTACCTGTTTTTCTCCCACCCTTAAATGCTTGGTTTAAATCAAAATTAAGTCGTAAATAATTACAGTGTTTTTCTGTTGCTACACTTCTCAAAAATTCCTGACAAATGGCTTCAGTATTTTGAGATCCAGGGTTAAGAAAAATATCAGCAACGTGACTAATAACCCCCAATAAACCCCACTTTCTAATCTTATCATAAGTAAAGACTTCTGTAGTGTTTCCTGTGCCAATAGACAACACAGAAATATTATTGAGATTACTTCCTTTTTCCGTCACCAAAAGATGTGCGATCGCTGATAAAGATGGATTATTTGCTGATACTCCCCCATCAATATGAGGTAACTGTTTTCCATCAGTATAACGTAAAGGATAAGCAGGGAAAAATGTTGGTGCTGCTGCTGAAGCAACACATAATTGCCACACTTCTATATTTGTAAACCAAAGATTAGCCTCTTTTCTATTACTCGCAAACCAAGTGGTATTACGACTATAAGTATCATAAGCGGGAATAAAAAGAATAGGTTTTTTGATCTCATTTAATTTTAAAGGTTGTCTTTGTTCATTGACTAATTTTTCCTGCAACACTTTCGCTAAACCCTGACCATTTTTGTTCGGATATAAACCCCATTGAGGGAAGAAAATTTGTAAAATGTATCCAGTCAGTATTCCCAAATTTCGGGAATTTCTAGTCCCCTTATCAAAAATCGTTTCTGCATTATCTTGATACAATTGAATCAGTTGACTCGCACTAAGTTTAGCTGCTACTCCTGCTGCTAAAATTGACCCTGTAGAAGTTCCTGCAACCACATCAAAATAATCATGTAACTTTATAGTTTGCTGGTTATTTTTTTGACAATAAATTTCTAGTTGCTTTTCAACTTCTTTAAGAATAGTTGCCGAAATCATTCCCCGAATACCACCGCCATCTAAACTTAAGATTTTGAATTGTTTTTGATGAGAACCATTCATGACTTCCTCCTTTAAAAATGACAAAAAAATCTTGATTGCTATTCTCTGTAGAGACGTTTCCTGTAACGTCTCTACGCGAAGGGTATCTGTGGATGATTAAGTAATAACAGTGGGTTTATCCCGTCCGGTAAACTGCTTGATTTGGGCAATTTCTTCTGCTAACTCAATCAATGGAGATAACGCTTCTTGTGTCTCTACATCATGTTTACTAGCATCAGGTTCATAACTTTCAATATATACCCGTAAGGTAGCTCCTTTTGTTCCCGTTCCTGAGAGGCGGAAAATGATACGGGAACCATCTGTAAACCCGATCCGAATCCCCTGTTTTTCGCTAACACTACCATCAACTGGATCAGTATAAGCAAAGTCATCTCCATAAGCAACTTCATAGTTGCCATAGGTTTTCCCTTTCATGTCCCCAACCATCGATCGCAGACGATCCATTAATTCATTAGCTGGGCCTGACTCCACTTCTTCATAGTCATGACGGGAATAAAAGTTGCGGCCATATTCCTGCCAATGATCCCGTACAATTTTTTCAACAGACTCCCCTTTAACGGCTAAAATATTGAGCCAAAAAATGACTGCCCAAAGACCGTCTTTTTCTCGAATATGGTTTGATCCGGTGCCAAAACTTTCTTCTCCACAAAGGGTGGCTTTCCCTGCATCTAATAAGTTACCAAAGAATTTCCAACCGGTAGGAGTCTCATAGCAATCTATTCCTAGTTTAGCAGCCACACGGTCAGCAGCCGCACTGGTGGGCATGGATCTAGCGACTCCTGCAATACCATCCTTATATCCTGGAACTAAGGTTGCATTGGCCGTTAAAATGGCTAAACTGTCACTAGGGGTGACAAAAAAGTTCTTCCCTAAGATCATATTGCGATCGCCGTCTCCATCAGAGGCCGCCCCAAAGTCTGGCGCATTCTCCCCAAACATGATCTCAACAAGATCATGAGCATAAACTAAGTTAGGATCGGGATGGCCACCCCCAAAGTCTTCTAAAGGAGTACCATTTTGTACGGTTCCTTCTTTTGCACCTAAATACTGCTCAAATAAAGCCTTTGCATAAGGACCAGTCACAGCGTGGAGGGAGTCCATACACATTCTGAACTTATCAGAACTCACCATCGCTTTAATCTTATCGAAGTCAAACAACGCCTGCATTAACTCCACATAAGGGGTTACAGAGTCGATCACTTCTACTTCCATTGTCCCTAGTTTAAAGGAACCAGGGCGATCTAAATTGATGTCTGCCGCGTCTAAGATTTTATACTGGTTGATGGTTTTGGTGCGATCGTAAATAGCATTGGTGACTTTTTCGGGGGCCGGACCACCATTACCCACGTTGTACTTTACTCCAAAGTCTCCATCGGGACCCCCAGGGTTATGACTGGCGGATAAAATAATGCCTCCAAAGGCGTTATACTTGCGAATAACAGCCGATGCGGCAGGAGTCGAGAAAATACCGCTACAACCGACTAAAATGCGTCCAATGTTGTTGGCTGCAGCCATTTTGAGGATAATTTGAATGGCTTGACGGTTATAATAGCGGCCATCACCACCCACAACAAGGGTTTGACCTTGGCAACCATCCAGACTGTCGAAGATCGATTGAATAAAGTTTTCTAAATAATGAGGCTTTTGGAAGACAGAGACTGCTTTTCGGAGTCCGGAGGTTCCTGGTTTTTGGTCATCAAAAGGAGTTGTGGTAACGGTACGAATTGTCATAATGCAATTAGACCTAAATTTAGTATTCTGCTATACATACCCTTAAGCAAGGTATGATTCATAACCACTTTACCGTTATTTATGATTGATAAAACAACATAGCATTTCCTGGACTCATGAGGTACACATAATATTCAACTCCTGAACTCCCGAACTCCTAACTCCTAACTCCTAGAACTAGAAGAGTTTGTACCTCACAAGTATGGGAACTGCTATATTAGATGCTGCAATATCACCGTTAACAAGTTTGTTTAAGGGGTATCCGTTAGAATAAAACATAGTAGTCAAATAATAAACCTAACATCAAACATTTGACTTCTGATTTCTGCCGTCTGATTTCCAAACTATGACCCTTACCACTCCCGTCGACTTTCAAGATAGCTTTGATATTATTGTAGTGGGTGCTGGCCATTCTGGCTGTGAAGCAGCCCTAGCAGCAGCTCGTTTAGGGTGTCGTACCCTCATGTTAACCCTCAACCTCGATCGCATTGCTTGGCAACCCTGCAACCCCGCAGTGGGAGGACCGGCCAAGTCTCAGTTAACCCATGAAGTGGACGCTTTGGGAGGGGAGATCGGAAAAATGGCCGATCGCACCTATCTACAAAAACGGGTTCTCAACTCTTCACGGGGACCGGCAGTATGGGCGTTACGGGCGCAGACGGATAAGCGAGAATATTCGGCTGTGATGAAGGAAATTGTTGAAAATCAAGAAAATTTAAGTATCCGTGAGGGAATGGTAACGGATTTGGTATTGGGGAAAAATGATGAGGTCATCGGAATACAAACCTATTTTGGGACTTGTTTCGAGGCCAAAGCGGTTATTTTGACCACTGGAACCTTTTTAGGGGGTCGCATTTGGATCGGGAATAAGTCTATGGAAGCAGGAAGGGCCGGAGAGTTCGCTGCGGTAGGGTTAACGGAGACTCTCAATGACTTGGGGTTTGAGACAGGAAGACTGAAAACAGGAACCCCTGCAAGGGTTGATAAGCGATCGGTGGACTATGGTAAGTTAGAACCTCAACCCCCAGATGAGGAAGTTCGTTGGTTTAGCTTCGATCCTGATGTTTGGGTAGAACGAGAACAAATGAATTGTTATTTAACCAGAACCACTTCTAAGACGCATCAATTAATTCAAGATAATTTACATTTGTCTCCTATTTATGGCGGGTTTATTGATTCAAAAGGACCTCGTTATTGTCCTTCTATTGAGGATAAAATTGTTAGGTTTGCAGATAAAGAAAGCCATCAAATTTTTATCGAACCGGAAGGAAGAACCATACCAGAATTATATATTCAAGGGTTTTCTACTGGTTTACCCGAAAACATTCAATTAGCGATGTTAAGGACGCTTCCAGGGTTAGAAAATTGTGTTATGTTGCGTCCTGCGTATGCAGTAGAATATGACTTTTTACCAGCAACTCAATGTTATCCAACGTTGATGACGAAAAAAATTCAAGGGTTATTTTGTGCGGGACAAATTAATGGGACAACGGGTTACGAAGAAGCAGCAGCGCAAGGCATTGTTTCGGGTATTAATGCGGTTAAATTTGTTAAGAATGAAGAGATGATTATCTTCCCCAGAGAAGAAAGTTATCTGGGAACATTAATCGATGATTTATGTACAAAAGATCTTAGAGAACCTTATAGAATGTTAACGTCTCGGTCTGAATATCGCTTAATTTTAAGGTCTGACAATGCGGATCAAAGACTAACTCCTTTAGGGCGAGAAATAGGATTAATTGATGATCGTCGCTGGGATCTATTTGAACAAAAACAAGCCAATATTGTAGCCGAAAAAGAGCGACTGTATGAAACAAGAATTAAAGAAAGAGAGGCAGTTGCTATTAATATTGTTAATGACACACAACAGAAGATTAAAGGATCAGTGACGTTAGCGGATCTATTACGTCGTCCTAAGTTTCATTATCATCATTTAGAACAGTATGGGTTAGGGAACAAAAACTTAACAACTGTTGAAAAAGAAGGAGCAGAAATTGATATTAAATACTCAGGTTATTTGAAACGGCAACAAATTCAAATCGAACAAATTAGCCGACATAGTAACAAAAAATTGCCCTCAGACCTGGATTATATGTCCATAGACACCCTTTCCATGGAAGCAAGGGAAAAATTAACAAAAGTTCGTCCTTTGACCCTTGGCCAAGCGTCTCGCATTGGTGGGGTAAATCCTGCCGATATTAATGCTTTATTGGTGTATTTAGAAATGCGATCGCGGTTTGAGATTCATCAATGATTTATAAGTAGGGTGGGCAAATGCTATTATTCATTTGAGTTAATATAGCAGTTCCCATACTTGTGAGGTACAAACTTTTCTCGTTTTAGGAGTTCGGGAGTTCAGGAGTTCAGAAGTTGAATATTAGGTATACCTCATGAGTCCAGAAAACGCTATAGCAGTTCCCATACTTGTGAGGTACAAACTTTTCTCGTTTTAGGAGTTCGGGAGTTCAGGAGTTCAGAAGTTGAATATTAGGTCTACCTCATGAGTCCAGAAAACGCTATATTAATTTTGAATCAATTGTCCACCATGATACTTACAACAGGACTAAGGTGGGCAAAATTTGGAAGAAATTTGATTAATTTAAACTATCTATATTTTGCCCACCCTACAATCTATCTTTAGCTAAATAAGTAATAGAAAAACGTCCTTTTCCAAGATTTTCTTGGATAGTATATCTGTTACTTTTTATTTTTTTCCTGTTATCCAAGGCATTTACTTTGATTGAAGATTTAACAGTTTTACGATAATTATTTAGTTGTTCAAAAGTCTAAGATTAGCTGTCTTTGATGTTGGCTTACTAATTTTTCAAATTACTGTACAATAATAATATAGCAGTTCCCAAATCTCCTGGTTCACTCAAGAAATAAATTTCATTTTTGTTTAGGTAATTATGTAGGAGTTTAACCTATGAGTCAAACACCCATCTCAGTCAATTACTCGTTAGAAGAACTTTTGAAAGACATCAGTAGTAAGTTGGATAAAATTGATGAAAAGTTTGAGACTAAGTTGGATAAAATTGATGAAAAGTTTGAGACCAAATTAGATGCACTTGATAATAAATTCGAGACTAAACTAGATGCACTTGATAATAAATTCGAGACTAAATTAGATGCACTTGATAATAAATTTGAAACCAAGTTTGAGAAATTTGAGACTAAGTTTGAGAAGTTTGAGACTAAGTTAGATGGAATTGACAAGAAATTTGAAACTAAATTTGATAAAGTAGAAGAGCGTTTTAACAGTCTAGAAATAGGACAAACCAAACTAACTGAAAAAGTTGAGGGAATGGATGATCGGCTAAAAGCAGTTGAGGGAACCCAAAGGAATCAAGTTTGGGCTTTGATTGTCCTTTTAGCAGGTGCAATAGCAACAGCAGGTTTTAGAACGTTCTTTTTAGCTAATCCTTAGATATTTTCTAGCAGTTCCCATACTTGTGAGGTAAATACCCTATCCCGTTAAGGCAGGAGTCAGGATAAAAACAGTAAATTTCAACCCAGAGGAGGGGCAAAAATTATGATTACTGTTCGTAAAGATCAAGCAAGAGGTCAATCCAATTTAGGCTGGCTTAATAGTAAGCATACTTTTTCGTTTGGTTATTATTACGACCAGAATTACAGGGGATTTGGTAATCTACGGGTGATTAATGAAGACCAAGTTCAAGCCGGTCAAGGGTTTGGCACTCACGGACACAAAGACATGGAAATTATTTCTTACGTCTTGAAAGGAGCCTTAGAACATAAAGATAGTCTGGGTAACGGTTCAGTGATTTATCCAGGGGACATACAACGAATGTCTGCGGGGACGGGGATTGCTCACAGTGAGTTTAATGCTTCAAAAACTGACCCCGTTCACTTTCTGCAAATTTGGATTATTCCTAATCAAAAAGGTCTGAAACCAAGCTATGAACAAAAACATTTTTCCTTGTCCGAAAAACAGGGAAAATTCAGATTAGTGGCTTCTAGTGATGGTAGATATGATTCCGTCAAAATTCATCAGGATGCTGATCTGTATGTTACGGTTTTGAATGAAGGAGATCGCATCAACCATAGTACCTCAGAAAATCGGTTATTATGGGTTCAAATAGTTAAAGGCTTAACAGAGATTAATGGTCACACTCTTCAAGCTGGCGACGGTGCTGCCATTACTCGAGAAACGGATATTGAGTTTACAGCTACTACCGATGATAGCGAAATTTTGCTGTTTGATTTAGGTTAAACTGACATCTTGCACCAAAACAAATAAACTTAATAAGCATCAAAATGAAACACTATTGCCTATTCCCCGTTCCGGAGTTCCCTCTTTCTTAAAATTCTAAGAGAGTGTTTGTTGAAGGAACATTAAGAAGCAGTTTTGTAGGGTGGGCAAAGTTTTCTAGTTTATGGGTAGTCCAGATAAATCTCTGAATTTGCCCACTCTACCGTCTTAAG
The DNA here is from genome assembly GCA_030064955.1 of Crocosphaera sp. Classification (GTDB taxonomy): domain Bacteria; phylum Cyanobacteriota; class Cyanobacteriia; order Cyanobacteriales; family Microcystaceae; genus Crocosphaera. The sequence goes on along the minus strand of JASJDW010000021.1, from coordinate 21,236 downwards.
ATTTTATTTATAAACAGTCTCTAAGGCTAATTGTCTTTGATTTTGATTGACTAATTGTTCAAATTCTTGCAGAGTTCCAACGTATTTTTCAGGGGCGATCGCACTAACATTCATATGGCCAGCATCCTCAACTAAGAGAATTTTTTTAGGAACTTTAGCCGCTTGGAATAGAGTTTCACTCATGATGTGAGGAACTTTGCGATCGCTGGTTCCATGAATCAATAATAAAGGAACTTGTAATAAGGATAATTTTGCTAAAGAATCAAAACGTTGATGTACCAGTAATTTAGCTGGAAATAGTTGATAAATGAACCCTGAATAATCAACCATATCCATCATGGAAGTAAAGGTATTTTCTACAATAATACCGGCTGCATAAGGTTTACGGACTCCTAAATCAATAGCAACGGCCCCACCTAAAGAATGACCATAGATAAAGATATTTTGGGGTTTAATTTGACGTTCTTCGGTTAAATGATCCCAGGCAGCTTGAGAATCACGGTATATTTCTGATTCTGTGGGAAACTGACCTTGACTGCGGCCATAGCCTCGATAATCAACGATAAAAACAGAGTAGCCTCGATCATAAAAGGTTTGAACTGCGCCTAAATTATGGCTAATATTACCACCAATACCATGTAGATATAATAATACTTTCTCTGGATACCGATTAGGGTTAATCCACCAACCGTGGACTTGTTCTACTTTACCTTGAGGAGTCATCACCGATAACCAGACATCTTCGTAAGACATTGCTAAGTCAGCAGGAGTCATATCTATGGTGGGGGAAGGTTTGAAAATCAGCCGATTTTGACCAACAATCAAAGCAACACAAAGAGAAAGATAGGCTACCACTCCGACACCCACACCATTTAGTAAACCTTTTAACAAAAGATTGATCATCATTCAGGAATCATCCTCAAGTTTTGCGTATTAATTTAACAGTAAAAGTGTCAATTATGCTAGGTTTAAACCTTGACAAGCATGTAACAGTCTTTACTATTATTATTCTTCCTACTGTAATGGAGGTGATTGATTATGCCAATCCGTAGATTGTTCATAAGCATAAGCAACTTGAAAGAGTTTTCCTTCTTCAAGGACATTGCCAATTAATTGTAAGCCAATGGGCAAGTTTTGGTCATCGAACCCGCAAGGAATACTCATCCCTGGTAAACCGGCTAAATTCACAGGAATGGTCATTAAATCCGACAGATACATACTCAAGGGATCGGATGTCTTTTCCCCTGCTTTAAACGCGGTTGTGGGAGAGGTAGGACAAACCAAGACATCCACCTTCTCAAATCCTGCATCAAAATCTTGCTTAATTAAGGTGCGAACTTTTTGGGCTTTGAGGTAATATGCGTCATAGTAACCGGCTGATAAGGTATAGGTTCCGATCATAATCCGTCGTTTCACCTCATTACCGAACCCAGTCGCGCGGGTTTTGGTGTACATATCAATGAGGGTGTCTGCGTCTTCACGGATGCCATATTTTACTGCATCGTAACGGGCTAAATTGGAGGATGCTTCTGAAGGGGCGATAATATAGTAAGCAGGAAGACCATAACGGAAACGGGGACAAGAAATATTAACGACTTTTGCCCCTAAGGTTTTGAGGTGATCGATCGCTTCTTTAACGGTTTTAGACACTACGGGATCTAATCCTTCTCCGAAGGTTTCCTCAATAACCCCAACGGTTAACCCTTCTAAGGAGGGTTTGAGGAATTGGGTATAGTCAGGAATGGGGGTATTGATGCTGGTGGAATCTTTCGGATCGTAACCAGCGATCGCCCCTAATAAGATGGCTGCATCTTCTACGTTACGGGCCAACGGACCAATTTGATCTAAAGAAGAAGCATAGGCGACCAACCCAAAACGAGACACTAGCCCATAGGTGGGTTTTAGCCCTACTACGCCACATAAGGAGGCGGGTTGACGGATCGAACCCCCTGTATCGGAACCAAGGGCGACAAAGCATTCTGAGGCTGCTACGGCTGCTGCTGATCCCCCCGATGATCCCCCTGGAACCCTGGAGAGATCCCAAGGGTTGGCAGTAACTTGATAACCAGAGTTTTCGGTGGAACTCCCCATAGCAAACTCATCAAGGTTGGTTTTACCTACCATAACAGCCCCTGCGTCTTTTAATTTTTGGGTGACGGTAGATTCGTAGGGAGGGACAAAATTAGCTAAAATTTTTGATCCACAGGTGGTTTGAATACCTGTGGTACACATATTATCTTTAATACCGATGGGGATGCCAGCTAACAGGCCAATTTCTTCATTTTTGGCAATTTTTTCATCGACTTTTTGGGCGGTTTCCAGGGCGTGATCAGCAGTAACTTGTAAGAAACTTTTAACTTTTGCGTCTACCGCGTTGATTCTTTCTAATGCTTCTGTGGTAATCTCAACGGCCGATCGTTCTTTATTGACTAATTGTTGATGGAGTTCGCGGATAGATGTCATCAAAAAATCGGTTAGAAACCCCGTCCTTTAGTGATAGGGAAGGACGGCTTTACTATTTTAGTTTACCATATTCACAAACGATATGTTAAACAAAAATACTATCATTAATGACATAATACTATTAGAAGACTAGGTTAAAGATTTGGAAGACAGAATGAGATTAAAACAAGAACTATTGAGCCAAATTGAGCGGTTAAAAACTCCCACAGATATTCAATTGGGTTCTCCGATTACTGATGTTCAATTGGAAGATGAAATTGTTAAAAAAATTGATAAATTAACTCAAAAAGTAGAAGCTAAAAATCCTAATTTATTTCCCCTGTTTTATGGAATTAATCTTCTGGATGGTGTTTGGCAGTTACAATATTCAACTTCTAGGGAAATTCGCTCATTAAGCAAGTTAAAGTATGGGTTAAAAGTCGGAGCGGTCTATCAAGTTATTGAATTAACAACCCAATCGTTTGTAAATTTAGCGTTAGTTAAACATCGTTTAGGATTAATATCAGGAGCGGTTTGGGTAACAGCTACTTTTGAAATAGCTAAAGAAAAGTCCTACCCACTGCCTGATAAACGATTGAATATTGACTTTCAAAAACGTTATTTGGCGATAGAAAAAATTGCAGGAATAACAACCCCTCAACTAAATCCTTTCAAAGTTGTACCAGCCCGTAATCCGAAAGGAAGAGTTCCAACTTTTGATATTACTTATTTAGATGAAACGTTACGAATTGGTCGGGGAGGAGATGGAGGAATATATATTTTATCTAAGTTAGATAACTGTGAAATACTTAAACAATATTATCCATCCTAAGTGAATAGTCAAGGTGATAAAGGAAAAAATCGGCACTAATTTAAAAGGAGCGATCACTCCTTATGTTGTTTTTTCCATTCGTCTGTTAGTAAACCGCAAAAGCCCCAGTCTTCTTCTTCAATTTCTTGAATAACAATATGAATATGTTCCGGCTTCTTTTCAAGGACACGCATGAGGGAGTCTGTTACCTCTTGAACCAATTGGGCTTTTTGTTCTCGCGTTGCTCCTTTGGTGATTTGGATGTTAACGTATGGCACAATTTACTCCTGGATAACCTGAGTTCGGGATAAGAAAATCTAGTAAAGAGTTGGAAACGGGGAACAGTAAACTGATTTTTGATTATACATAATCTTCTCAATTCTATCCTCGGAGCTTTCTACCTTCTGTCTTGTCACAAATTCCTTAAACCGAACTGAGGTTAAATTAAACTTAAACCTTAGAACCCATCAACTCTTCAAAGACATCGACATACTTGGCCGCCGGCTTTTTCCATGATACATCGTTTGCCATGCACATAAGACGCATTTTGTCAAACTTGGGCGTACCGTACTCTTCCAAAGCCTTTTTCATGCCGACAATCATTGCGTCGACACCTTGTTCCAACATCTCTTGGGAAATTGCTACTCCAGGCATATCGGGCATAGGAATTTTATCCATTAAGAAGCCAAATTGGGGGGGTACCGTGTCAACGAGTCCCCCAACGGGAGCAACCACTGGAATCGTACCATACATCATGGCGTATAATTGGTTCAAGCCACAGGGTTCAAAGCGCGAAGGCATCAAGCAGTAGTCGGTGCCGGCAGTGATCAGATGGGCTAATTCAATGTCGAACCTAGCCACTCCTTTGGCAAATGGGTATTTGTCACCAATTGATTCTAATTGCTCTTCTAATTTTGGCGATCCAGTACCCAGTACAATCACTTGACAGTTAAGTTTTTCTAACTTGGACATAGCAGCTATGATGACATCAGCACCTTTTTGATTTTCCAAACGACCAATGAAACCAAAGAGGGGAATATCTGGGTCTACCTCTAAACCGCATTCTTGTTGTAGAGCAGCTTTACATAATTTCTTACCACTACCCATTGTCTGGGCATCATATTTAGTCGGTATGTATTTATCTTTTTGGGGGTTCCACGTTTCCACCTTGGTTCCGTTGGTAATGCCGGTTAAGCCCACTGCCTTAGCAATGGCATCCAGTTCAACCCCATCGGCTGGAGTGGATGTAACTTCCTTGGCAAAGTTGGGGGAAACCGTCAAAACCTTGTCACAGTTTAAGAAACCTGCTTTCAGCCAGTTGAGCATAAGCATGGGTTCTCTGGCTGTGATTGGTTCGGTTGTCTTTTCATCCAATGGGGGAGGTGCAAATTGTGTACTAAATGACAAGTCCGGCAGGTACTTTTCTGGCAAGTTTAAAGCGTCAAATTTTGACATGGGGAAACGCCCTTGAAAGGCAATGTTGTGGAGCAACATGACAGCTTTGGCGTTCAAGAACGTACCGTGGGCTTGGTAGTATTCTTTCAAGTACATGGGAAGCAGCGCGGTGTGCCAATCATTGCAAACAAAAATAATGTCTTCCCCCATTGGACCTTTACCGCCATGAGGTCCTAACGGAACCAGTAACGGCACCGCTAAAGCAGCTTGGGAGAGCATGGCAAAGCGTTCTGAATTATCCACGTAATCGACCGAAGCTTTAGGTCCGTACAACTTTTTATTGACCAACGGTGTCTTAGCTAAGTAGACATGATGATCCACCCAAATACGATCCACTCCTTTTTTGCAGGAGTGGAAGTAACGAACTTTGGTCGTTTCGTTACCATATTTGACTTGTTGAAGGATTTCCGTGTCCCAGGCATCTTTATATTGGTCATAACGTGGTGCAACCGTACAAACGGTATGACCCATTTTTGCCAATTCTTCGGGCAAACCTTCAGTCACATCACCTAAACCACCGGTTTTTGAGTACGGCGCAACTTCCGTAGAGACAAAACAAATGTTCAACATCTTGATGTTAGAAATGTTAGAGATAAATAACGAAAAGAAGATAGAAATTTGAAATGTAACCAATTATACCATTGTCGTTAACAGTTAACTCCTGTTTGTACTTGCCATAACCCTGAATAAATACCCTGTTTTTTTAATAATTGTTCATGGGTTCCTTGTTCAACAATGTTTCCCAATTCCATGACATAAATACAATCGGAATGACGAATAGTAGACAAACGATGGGCAATGGCAATGGTGGTTCTTTGGGCGGTAATTTTCTCTAAGGAACGGGCGATCGCTGCTTCAGTTTCGTTGTCTACGGCGGAGGTAGCTTCATCTAAAACTAGGATAGGCGGATCTTTTAAAATTGCCCTGGCAATGGCAATTCTTTGCCGTTGTCCCCCTGATAATTTTTGTCCCCTTTCTCCGACAATCGTATCGTAACTTTGGGGTAATCTTTCTATAAATTCATGGGCTTCTGCTATTTTTGCAGCTTCTATGATTTCAGAAGAGGTAGCATTAGGATTTCCATAAGCAATATTTTCTTTAACAGTTCCATGAAAAAGAAAAACATCTTGACTCACTAACCCGATCGCCTTACGTAAATCCCCTAAAAAGACATTCTGAATATTGATATCATCTATGGTTATTTTACCGTGATCAATTTCATATAATCTTAGTAATAATTTTACTAATGTACTTTTTCCTGAACCCGTAGAACCCACCACACCAATGCGATGATCGGCTGGAATATCTAAGGATAAGTTTTTGATAATGGGGAAATCTTTTTGATAAGCAAAAGTAACGTTTTCCAGTTTAATCTTTCCCTTAATTGTTTCTGTGGGTAACGCGATAGCTCCAGAATGAATTCTTAGAGGTGTATCTAATAAATTCATCACCCGATTGGTAGAAGCCATAGACCGTTGGTAGAGGTCTAATGTTTGTCCTAATCTGGTTAATGGCCATAGTAACCGTTGGGTCATAAATACTAAAACACTATAAGTTCCTACAGCTAATTTACCTTCAACCACTTCCATGCCACCATATAATAAAATAGCAGTAAATCCTCCTAAAATAATAATGCGAATTAGGGGAACAAAGGCCGCACTAAAAGCGATCGCTTTTTGATTACTCTTGCGATAGGCTTCGCTTTCTTCCCGTAATCTTTCTAATTCGTAGGTTTCTGTGGTAAAACTTTTAATGGTTGTAATCCCACTTAAATTATTGGATAAACGACTATTTAATAACCCGACTTTTTCCCTAACATCAGCGTAACGAGGAGCTAATAATTTTTGAAAGGTAATCGATCCCCACAAAATAAACGGAATGGGTAATATGGCCATCCAGGCAGTTCCTGGGGTAACTATAAAAAAGGCTGCACCAATAATAATTACGGTGGTCATTACTTGTAAGATTTCATTAGCCCCAACATCTAAAAAACGCTCAAGTTGATTAATATCATCGTTTAAAATTGATAGGAGCAGTCCTGTGTTTCTTTCTTCAAAATAAGCTAATTCTAACTGTTGCAAATGATCATAAGCTTCTAATCTTAAATCATGTTGAATATTTTGGGATAAATTACGCCATAATCGTTCATAGGTATATTGAAATAGTGATTCTAATCCCCACACAATCATAGATAGAAATGTTAGAATAAGTAATTGCGTAAAAACATCTTTAAACCCGAACTGTGCAATCAAAGAATCTTGTTGTTTTACCACTACATCAACTGCCGCCCCAATTAATACAGGAGGAGCTAAATCAAAAATTTTATTAACAATCGAACAAGTGACAGCTTTCCAAATAAGAGGGCGGTAGGCTTTTCCGTATCGTAAAAGCCGTTGCATAGGATGTTGATGTTTATTATATTTATTGATGGTAGACATAGTTGACTTGACTAATATGAATTATTGGCAAAACTAGCGTATTTAATTAAATTCTGCTTCTTGCCAAGAAAACGCAAAACGACTGAGCGATCGCAGTTAAAGATTAACATTATAAATTAATCAATTTACATTCTAACTTTGCCCACCATACTATTATTTAATTTCTTAATAGAGATAATTGGCCAATTATCTTGATCTAATCAATCCAGTCAGGAACACGAACCCTAATATTGCCATCAGGAGTTAAATAAATCTCACCCCCTAAAGCTTGAATTTCTCCTAATGCTCGCTCAACGGTTTCTTGGTTAGTTGCACTACTTAAAATTTGTGACCACGCCCCAATTTGAGCCTTCCGACTGTCAGGATTTTCTTCTAAAAATTTAACTGTTTGTCGTCTTCTTTGAGCCACACCCTTACTATCATATTTATCATCTTCAGGATAGGTATCAGCCCAGTTTGCAGCCATCGTGTTGGAATTTTTTGCTGCTTCTACATCCCCTAAAAATAATAATTCATCAACTCCTTTATAAATCCACAAATAATAAGGAGGGTATACAGGAGATGTCATTTGACTTGGAGTTTTTTCTAAACTTTTTTCTAACAATTGAACACTGGTTTGAGGCAAACCCGCAAAAATAGACGTTGAAACCGCTAATTTTAGATTAGCATCCACAAAACGGGGATCATTTTCAATAACCAATTGGAAATAGTCTGGACTTAGGGGATATCCTGTCTGTTTACGAGCGTCTCCATCACCAAAATACTGAATAAACCTTAAGTAGAACCAATCAGCAAGTAAGTTTCCATACCCTAAACTGGGTAACCCTTTATAAACATTTAATTGCAGTTTTTCAAGTTGTTGTTGCTTCTGGTATTCTTGGGCAGTTAATTGTTCATTTTCAGGAGCAATTAGAGATTTTTGTAGCCCAATTACCCCAGTTAAGCTGAGGGCAATAATAGCTATTGTTCCTAACATTTTTCCTAACTGTTGTTGTGGTAATGTGCTATTCATTGATGATTCAATCTATTATTTTGTCGAGGTCATGTTATTTTTATTATTCCCCGAAAATTGATTTTATTATCGCTCCTCCATATTTTGTTAACGTTTGCTCATTTTAGCTAATTTGCACCACTACCTAATAGAAAAAGACTGATTAAAGTGCCACTATTCCAGAGACTATGTAACAACATAGAAGACAGAAGATTACGGGAGCGTGTGTAAACAATTCCTAAGACAATTCCTAAAACAGTTAATGGTAAAACTTCTGAAAGATTAAGATGAGCAACCGCAAAAAGCAAACTACTAATTCCAATGGCTCCCCAGATAGGAATGTACCGAGTTAAAGAGGGTAATAAAAACCCACGAAACATAATTTCTTCATAAAAAGGAGCAGCAATAGCTGCTGTAAAGTAAAAAATGGCTAAAACTACTATATCTTGCCCTTCTAATGCTAGGGAGAGTAACGGGTTACTTCCTCCTTGTCCATCCCAAATATTTTGATTAATTAATGAGATAATAACAACTAAGGGTAAGGCAACTAAATAACCCCCAAATCCCCAAACTATCCAGTTACTTAACCACTTAAAGTTAAACCAATCTTTAGGCAAGGGGAAAAAAGATTTAATGGATAAATAAAGAACACTTATTCCTCCTAGAGACATTGTAACATAGCTACCTAAAACATAAAAAGCTTTTTCTCGCAGGGTTAATTGAGTTAAATCAATGTTGAGAAAGCTAACGAGAATAGGTAAAACAATTTGTCCAAAAAAGAGAAAACCAACCACTAAAACTTGCCAAGGAACTTCTATTGTCCAGGGGGTTTTCCACTTAAATCTTTCGTCTAAAGCTAAAATCGCCGATTCTTTTTTCAAGACTAATTGAATCAACGCAAAGATAATAATGCCAACTCCTGTTAATCCTCCTAAAACGGGAATGATAGCAATAATCGTTAATTTAATAATAGCTTGTTTTGCTGATTCTTGTTGTCTTTCTTGTAACTTAATTAATTCCTCTTTTCGATCTTGAATTTGATAAATTCTATTAAGAGAATAATAACGAAACCATCCATTTAGTTCATGTTTAATTGTTGATTCTGAATCGGATAAAACGGAAGAATTACTATTCCATAAATGACTAAGAACTTTAGCTGTATTATTTAAAGAAGGTGAAAAAGATGACTTTTCTAGATCATTCCATGTTGCTAATCCTTGGGTTTGGTTTCCTTGAGCAATTTCTAATAGTCCTATTTTAATTTTGATTTTTTCAATTTCTTCTTTCTGTCGATTGATTTCTATTTGTAACTTTTCTTGTTCATTGGATTCTGAAAAAATTGTAATAGAATTAGTCTTTGTATCTGATTCTTTTATCACATTAGCTTGTTCGTTAATAAGTTTTAACTTATTTTCTAATTGGTTTAAATTTTTCTCAGACAGTTTACGCGCTTCCTGATATTGTTTAAGAGCAGTTTCATAAGGATTTTTTCCTAATACGGATTCACGAATTTGCCCAAATTCACTAATATTATCACCTGAAAATTCAGATGCTTGTAGCACCAAATTAGTTTGATAAAGTTGTAAATTTGATTGAACTTGGGGTTGATTAATACTACCAATTAATGATAAAAGAACTGGCACAAGTGAAATAATAGTTAAAATAATTAATATTATTCTTTTGGTTGTCATTAAACCCTCTCTAACTATTGTGACTGTTGATGATTGGTAGAAATCAAAACGAATCCATTGACCTCTCCTAGTATTTTAACATTAGTTAACTTTAAGTTGTCAAAAGTTTCCTGATCTAATAATAAATAAGATGAGATAGAAGCTCGTTTTTCTAATGTTTTGTGATCCTCAGCAAGTATTTGGCGATCGCTATAAAAGTCTAAACTGGGACGACTATAATCAAATGAAGTATAAATAATTGTTTTAGGGGGTGTATTGTCTTTAATTAGAGTGGCAATAGGTTTAACTTCAAATGCTTCATTAAGTTCCCATATCCAAGATTTAGAAACTATAAATAAGCTTAAACTAATATATAAACCTACAATAAGAATAATGATAAAATAATTCTCATTATTTTTTATTTTTTGTGCTGTCAATAAACAAGTTAAACCAAGAGTGATTGACATTAACAAAAGCAGTAATTCTTGAGTTTCTTGCCATAAATAAATACCACCTATAATCGTTAAAGCAGTCAGAAAAAATAAACTAAAAATTAGCCATCTAGGATAAGATTTTTTTGCTTCATATAAAATAGATATATAATAACCAACACTTAAAGCAAAAAAAGGATAAATTGGCATAATATACCAGGGTAATTTAGTTCCCATGATGGTTATAATGGCTAAAAATAAAATAAACCCAGTTAATATCAATTTTGCCCAAGTATTTTTACGCTGTTTCCAAGCCAAAATTAATCCACCTGGTAAAAATAATAGCCAAGGCAAACTATACTTTATTAATTCAACTACGTAATACCAAGGAGAGCCACTATTTCCTTCAACAGCGGTAGATAAACGATCAAAATTTTGTTGTAAAAAGTGAACTTGAATGAATTGCTCTCCGTAGTAATTAATTTGTAAATAATACCAAGTGATAACTGGTAAAAATCCAATGAATAAACCTATCCATAGTAGGGGGTTTTTGATTACAATTTTTGGCTCATCCCAAAGGAGATAAAGTCCTAAAATTCCCCCTAACGCAATGGCTAAAATACCTTTACTTAAAGCAATTAATCCTATTCCAATACCAAAACCAATTGCCCATAAGGGTTGTTTTTTAGACTTCACTAAAGCAAAGATAGAAAATATAAAAAACGTATTAATCATACCATCTATCATAGCTAAACGTCCATGACGTACCATCGGTAATAAGGTTAAATAAACTAAACTACTAAAAATAGCTGGTAACGATTTATTAAAAATATTTTTTCCTACTAAATAAAGCAAAGGAACACCAAAAGCAGTTAACATAGCACAAGGGAAACGGGTGCTAAATTCATTGACACCTAATAAATTGTAACTAATATTAATTAGCCAAATAATTAAAGGAGGTTTTAATAAAAAAGGCTGATCTGCGTAGGTTAAATAAAGCCAGTTTCCCGACTGAAACATATCTTGTGCTACTGTGGCATAGTATCCTTCATCCCAGTCTCTTAAAGGAAGGTTTCCTAAATTAAAAATCCATAGAAATAAAGCTAATATTAATAGTAATAAAGACCAGAAGATATCATTTTTTATGTTTATTTTCATTATATTGATTGATTAGAAGATGATTTAACTAAATAAAGATAATATTTTTCATTATAAATAAAAGATTGGGTAAATTTTTCTATAAATTGAATGCTTAAGTCAGACGATCGCTGTAAAAATTCTCGATTCATAATCAATAAAACATCTTTTTTTTCTTTAGCTATAATTTGACTTATTTGATTAATTATATCAGTATCATTAACTATTTTACGATCATTATTAAAAAGAACATAACTACTTAATTGTTGACTTTCTGGATAGTATATTTTTTGGTTCAGATAACCACTAATAGGTGAAATAGTAAAATCTTCACTACCTATAATAATATGTTCTGATAATTCATTCTTTTTAATAAATTCTGCGGTAACTTTACTACTGGAATAAGGGGTGATTAAGTCTCGACTAAAGGCAACAATTCCAGCAACAACTTGTAACCATAAGATAATTAATAAAAAAGATCTTTTATGATAAGAAATAAAATTGATACAATTTAAAACAGCTTTTGATAGTTGATGAGAAATCCTATCTAAGCACTTGATAATAATTTTAGAATCACTGTAGTAATGACTTATCCATAAAGCAGTAATAAGTATAATGTATAAATGTCCATAGTGTCTTTGAGATCCTAGAAATTTGGCGTAAGTAAAAGCAAGAATTTCTAAACTTCCCATCAAATAAAACAATAAAGCTATTGGTTTCCTGAGCAGCATCAAGATAGAAAAAATGAATAAAATCAGAGAAAAAAACGAAAAAATAAATAGATCTATGGGTTTAGAATCACTAGGAATAATGACTAAAATATAACTACGCCAAACTCTTGTAATTGTTTGAGTTAAACGATTAAAATCAAACTGAAAAAACCATTGACTTACCCCTCCTTGTAAGGTACTATCAGCAGGAGGTAATAACATTAAAATTGATATAAATATTCCTACTAAAAAAATAATTACAGCAGCAATAAAATCATATTGCTTAGCCTTGGTTTCATACTGAAAATGGCTCTTGAAAATATATTCAATCCCTAAGCTTAATGCTAATGCTAATGATATTAGTAAACAATAAGCATTTGTATTGGCCATAATAGCTAGGATAAAACCCAAAAGAAGATAAGAGTTATGGCGAGTTTTGAAACAAGTACAAAAAAGGAAAATTGATAAAATACCAATGGCATAATTACGACTAATAATAGAATATTCGTATAAAGGTAAATAACCAAAAGTAAATAGAATTTTTTGACTTTTAGTAAAGGGAGAAAAAATAATAAATATAGAAATAGTAATAACAGAAATAAACCAATGAAAAAGCTGCATCGCAATAGGATTAGCTGTTATCTGATTTAAAATCCATAAGCAAACATACCAGATTAAAGGATGCCCCTCGTATTTTATATTTTCAAAAAAATGAATAAAAGAATAACTATCCCTCGCAATTAACCATCCGTTTAGCTCATCACGCCACATAGCGTGGTTTAATATACCAATCAGGGTAATAATGGCGAAAATAACAATCAAACCTATTTTAAATCTGTGACTTTTCTGATCACGTTTAAATGATAATGTAGACAAAAATTTTTGTTTTAAAATCATAGATTATAAAAAATACTAAAAAAAATATTAATAAGAAATCTGACAAATATCGAAATAAGTTTAGTATAAAGCCCCAATAACCTGTAATCTAGAAATTGATAATTCCGAGAGAGGATAGGAAGATTGACTACTCGCGTTATTATAGTGCGTCACGGACAAAGCAGCTACAACGCTCAAAAATTAATTCAAGGGCGGAGTGATGAATCTGTGGTAACAGAAAAAGGTCGCCAAGACGCTGAAAAAGTAGGTAATACCTTAAGTTCTTTACCCATAGATGCTATTTATTGTAGTCCTTTACAACGGGCAAAAAGCACAGCAGAAATTATACAAAATTGCTTCAAAGAACCTCCTACTTTATCCCCTCATGAACAACTAAGAGAAGTAGACCTTCCTTTGTGGGAAAAGTTGCATAAAGACGAAGTTGCTCAGAAATTTCCTGATGACTATAAATGTTGGAAACAACGTCCCCATGAATTCAAAATGGTTTTATCAACTTCTGAAGGACAACAGGAACATTTTCCCGTACTTTCTCTCTATGAACAAGCACAAAAATTCTGGCAAAAATTACTAGAAAAACATCGAAATCAGACTATTTTAATTGTGGCTCATAATGGCATTAATCGCTGTTTAATTATGAGTGCTATTGGGGTTCCTCCCTCCCATTATCACCGTATCCAACAGTCAAATTGTTGTATTAACGTCTTAAATTTTACAGGGGGTTGGGGAGAAACAGTCCAACTTGAATCTCTCAATCAAACATCTCATTTAGGTATTCCTATTCCGCCCCCTCGTTCAGAGGATAATGTTTTGAGATTGCTTTTTATTCGTCACGGAGAAACCCAATGGAACCGTGAATCTAGATTCCAAGGAATTAGAGATATTCCCCTCAACGAAAACGGCAAAAATCAAGGACAAAAAGCAGCAGATTTTCTTAAAGAAATTAACATCAATTTTGGTGTGAGTAGCCCCTTATTGCGACCCAAAGAAACCGCCGAAATTATCTTACAATATCATCCAGATATTACCCTAGACTTGCGGGAACCCTTAACAGAAATTTGTCATGGACTCTGGGAAGGAAAACTCGAAAGTGAGATTGAAGCTAACTTTCCGGGGATGCTCCAACAGTGGAAAGAAGCCCCAGAAACCGTACAAATGCCAGAAGGAGAAACCTTACAAGAGGTTTGGGATAGGGCGGTTGCTTGTTGGCAAGAGATTGTTAAGAATTATAGCAATGACTCCAACCCTAAAACGGGTATTGTTGTCGCCCATGATGCCATTAATAAAGTGATTTTATGTGAATTGTTAGGGTTAAATCCTGCTAATTTTTGGAACATTAAGCAGGGGAATGGCTGTGTCAGTGTCATTGACTATCCCAAAGGAGTGGACGGACATCCTGTCTTGCAAGCCATCAATATCACCACTCATTTAGGTGGAGTCCTAGATAAAACCGCAGCCGGGGCATTATGATCCCTTGAGGGGCAGGAAAAATTAAGAATTTAGAATGTAGAATTTAGAATTTTTATGTTTCTTCATTCTGAATTCTACATTTGCCAATCTCTCCCCACATTCCTATGCTAAACGAAATAACACGATTCCTTTGGAGGAGAACTTATGTTAATCAAAAGATGCTTTTTGCTAGTCGTTTTGACTTTTTTTGCCTTGCAAGCATGGATTAGTAGTGCTAGTGCTGCAGATATTACTGAAGCAGATAGAACTCTACCATTGAACGAAGCAGGAGATAGCACTGTTTTAAGTGTTGAGGAATATTCACTAGGTCAACGGCTATTTGGCTATAATTGTAGTCAGTGCCATATTGGGGGAATTACCAAAACAAATCCAAATGTGGGGTTAGGTGAGGAAGCTTTAAGTTTAGCAACCCCTCCACGCAATAACATTGAAAACTTAGTCGATTACCTCAAAAATCCCACCACCTATGATGGAGAAATAGAAATTTATGAACTTCACCCTAGCACAAGAAGTGCAGATATTTACCCAGAAATGAGAAATCTGTCTGAGGATGACTTGTACGCAATTGCCGGCTATATTCTTGTACAACCGAAGGTTCTGGGGGATCGCTGGGGAGGTTAAAAAACGCTGCGTTAACTTAGTTAGGCTGCCATGGAGACAAAAATTATCGTTTCCAAGGGCGGCCTTATTTCGAGAAATTATACCAAATCCCATTGTCAAAACCTCTTTATAGTTTTGCTCTCCTTCCTCCCACACCTCCCACACTCCCCACACCTCCCACACTCCCCAGTCTCCCCACACTCCATCCCCTAAAGCTACCCATTCCTAAGAAAAATGGCCATAATAAAAAATGCAAGGGATTGACTCTTAGCGAAATTCTAGTAAGCTACTATATCAATACACTAAAAAACCATAAACTTGTAAATCCCTGTTTATATAAAACTATATTGATGTTTCGGAGTGAGGAAATTAAACATCGTGTCGTCTACCACTATTCGACAGAAACACAACCCTAAGAAGTCCCCTAATGGTGAAGTCTCTTTTGCCCAAGGGGTTCTTCGTATTGCTGGGGGAACGGTTCTGAGTGCCAGTCTTTTAGCCAGTTCTATTGTTGCGGGGGGACTGGTAGGCTTAGCTATCAGTTTTCGTAACCTTCCCGATGTACGAACCTTAAACAACTATTCTCCATCAGAAACCAGTTACGTCTATGATATCAAAGGACGGCTGTTATCTCGACTGCACGGAGAAGCTAACCGAGAAGCGGTGAAACTCCAAAAAATTTCCCCTGAGTTGAAACGGGCGGTTTTAGCCATTGAAGACAGTCATTTTTACTACCACCACGGCATTAACCCCACCAGTATTGGACGGGCATTCTGGGTTAACTGGAAAAGTGGCGGGGTAGTAGAAGGGGCTTCTACTTTGACCATGCAGCTAGTCAAAAATATTTTTCTTACTAAAGATAGAACCTTTAGCCGTAAACTCTCAGAAGCAGTTCTGGCCATTCGTGTCGAACAGGTTTTTGATAAAAACGAAATTATGGAAATGTACCTCAATAACATCTATTGGGGTCATAATAATTATGGCGTGGAAACCGCAGCCCAAAGTTATTTTAACAAGTCAGCCTCCCAGTTAAACTTACCAGAAGCTGCTTTAATGGCTGGATTAATTCAAGCCCCGGAAACCTATAGCCCCTTTAATAACTACCCCAACGCTAAACAACGGCAAAAGATGGTTCTAGACCGTATGGCGGATTTAGGTTGGATCACCCAAGAAGAAGCCCAAGTAGCCCATAAAGCCCCTCTAGGGGTGGGAAAACCCACTTCTTGGCAAGGAAGTAAACTTCCCTACGTTACCGATACTGTGATGCAGGAGTTACAAGAAACCTTTAGCAAAGAGGTAATTGTTAAAGGAGGAATGCGCATTCAAACCTCCGTAGACTACTTCATGCAGCAAAAAGCCGAAGAAACCGTTAAACAAGGGTATCGCAGCTTAAGGGGTCGGGGCATTTATGCGAAAGATTTACAAGTCGCCCTAGTGGCTGTTGATCCAAGAACTCACTTTATTAAAGCCATTGTGGGGGGAGTAGACTACGAGAAAAGTCAATTAAACCGCGCTACTCAGTCCCGTCGTCAACCCGGTTCCTCCTTTAAACCCTTTGTTTACTACACTGCCTTTGCCAGTGGAAAATACGCCCCAGGTTCAGTGGTTAATGATAGTCCTGTCAGTTATCGAGATGGTAGCGGTGTCTATAGTCCCAAAAACTATGGGGGAGGTTTTTCTGGCGCTATGTCCATTCAAGCTGCTTTAATTCAATCTCGGAACATTCCTGCAGTTGTTCTTGGGCAAAAAGTTGGGGTTAGTAAGATAATTGAAATCTGTCGTCGTTTGGGTATCGAAAGCCCGATGCGACCTGTTATTTCCCTTCCATTGGGTGCCGGTGACATCACTCCTTTAGAAATGGCCAATGCTTACGCCACCTTTGCTAGTAATGGTTGGTATTCTGAGCCGACCATCATTGTACAAATTACAGATAGCCGAGGCAACGTTTTAGTGGACAATACCCCTAAACCCCAATTAGTGCTGGATCCTTGGTCAACCGCTTCCTTAACCACCGTCCTTCAAGGGGTGATCAATCGTGGAACCGGAAGGGCTGCCCAGATTGGTCGTCCAGCTGCCGGTAAAACGGGAACCACCGATAACGAACGGAACGTCTGGTTTGTTGGTTATGTTCCCCAATTATCCACCGCTGTATGGGTGGGAGATGACGCTAACCGCGCTATGGGTCGAGGGGTAACAGGAGGAGGTCATGCTGCACCCATTTGGCGTAATTTTATGCGAGAAGCCCTCAAAAATGAACCTGTCTTACAATTCCATGCTGCTTCTAAATTTCCCCGTCCCAAAGTTAAAGACAAAAAATAGGCTGCCGAAATGAACAGGGGAAAATTGACAGAACACTTTAATTATCGCCCCTGGTTCTCTACGATCTAGCAATGGCAAGGTTCAGTGATTCCCTCTATTTTGCCTCGGGTTTTTTATTGTGGAATTTTTTCTTTGATTTTAAAGATAATTAACTCAATACTTATTCCTCATTACTTATTAAGTTACTAACTAAAATGAACTGGCACATTCCTAATAATCTTTCTTTTGAAAACGCATTACAGTTAACTGAAACCCTTCTAGAAGCCATAGCAGAGAAGCACTTAAAAGATGATGAAATTGAAGAAATAATTACTACTTTAGTGAGTAGCCAAAATGGGGCAAGGGGTTTTTTTGTTATCTATTTAACTAGCGATTTTTCTTTTGCTGATCATCCTAGTGACGGAGTAATTAATGCTTTAAAAACATCCCCTGAGATTGTGAGTGAACTATTAGTAAAAAATCTTGCTATGTCCTCAGCAATGGCCATTACTCATCGTCGTAATAATGATGAACAAAAAGCACAAGGTTCTGATCAAGTTCGTCGAAGAAATAGCCATTTGATTAAGCAACTCAATTTAGAATTAATTTCAAAAAAATTAGAAGTATTAAAACAAACAATTATTAATAATGAAGGAAATCATCAAAACTTTTTAGTCAAATGGGGATATGACGAAGAACAAAAACAAGTTATTAAGAATAATATAGAAAAAATCATAATTTAGGTAAAATTTAATGATTATTAAAACTGTTTTACAATTGAGGGAATTGTCAATCTATCAAAATAAACTCTGTAAACTCATTACTTAATCTGACTCCTAGGAACTATATATAGTTACATGAGTCTTAGAAAATTATATCCATAAGCTAAACAACTATGAAATGAACAAAAAATCTTCAATTTTACTATTACTAACCCTTATTTTCTCATGTTTTTTTCCTCGTTTTGTATTAGCAGAAACTGTTTTAGAAAAAATCAAAAGAACAGGAGAATTAAACGCAGGAGTCCGAAAAGATGCCATTCCTTTTGGTTACGTCAATAGAAGAGGAAAATGGACAGGATATTCTATTGATCTAATCCATTTAATTCATAAAAGACTCGAAAAAGAATTCAATCAACCCATCAAATTAAACTTAAGAGAAGCAACCATAGATAGTCGGTTTCGTATTGTTCAAAGGAGAGATGTTGATATTATGTGCGGTGCCACAACTATCACCCAAACCCGCTTAAAAAGCGTTGATTTTTCTGTTCCTTTTTTTATGACAGGAGCGCAATTTTTAGTTAAAGGTAAAGATGCCCCTAGCTTTGATTATAACGGCAACTTAACGAATATTCCTATTGCTTTTTTACCAGGAACCACCACTCAAGAAATTATTCCACAAATCTATCCATTAGCCAATTGGAAAAATATCACAAGTCGAGAAGAAGGAGTAAAAAAACTAAAACAAGATGAAGTAAAAGCAGTTGTCAGTGATGGAATTTTACTATTAGGAGAAATTGTTCAACAAGGCAATAATATAGGGGACTTCGTTTTATTACCCTCCCAACCTATTACCAGAGAATTATACGGCTGTATTTTACCCCAGAAAAATCCTCAATGGAAACAATTGGTTAATATAACGATTCTTAGCCCAGAAAATCGTATTTTACAAAAAGAATGGTTCAGTATTAATAGGGGTGACTTTCCTTACATCATTCAAGAACCCAATTAATTAAAAAGTAAAATGTCCTAATCAATTGTTATACCCTATACAAGTGGAGTAAGGACAGAAAAAGCCATCAGCTAAATTTAATCTGGGATATGGCCTGTACACCCCGTCTGTTCCTAAAATTACAAGCTACAATTTTTATATCATATTTTAGATATTTTTGGTAATAGTAAAATTACATAACATTTGCTTTTATGTTAATCTGTTTAAGAACAGATAACTAAAGAATATTGAAGAAAAATAAATAAGATCTGAAAAATTTTTAACATATTTATTATTAGTTGTCGATGATCGAAATCATAGGTTAAATGTGATTTTGCTCCTTGAAGAAGCGTAATTTTCAAAATATTTTGAATATAGAATCTACACTAACTATTTAAGACAAACAAGATATGAATATTAAATCAACCTCCCTAGGATTGCTAGGAGTAAGTATGGGTATGGGTGCAGTTTTGAGTCTTGCTCCGATAAACCCAGTTCAAGCTGGATCATTTAATCGAGAAATTGTTAATCCTGACGGTCAGAAAATCGGTCGCCTGGCATTTACTTGGGACGATAGTAAGGTCACCAATAACATATTAGAACACTTTGACTCCTTAACCAGTTTTTATCTCACTAATAATGATAAGATGAATTACGACCTGGAGTTTGCTAAAAACACACTTTTTCAAAACTTTGAGTTTAATCTTATTAACGGTAAGTTAAGGATTTTGGGTATCAATCTATTGAGCGAAACCTCGACAGGACAATCCGGATTTACCATTTGGAGCAAAGACTTTGATTCTGACGTAATATCCTCTAGTGAGATAGCTGCTAATCTCCCTAATAATCAAACTCTAAATCAAGCTTTAGCAATTAACCAGTATTCCATTAACTTAGATTTTGCTATTTCTACACATTCCGTCGACGGCAACACTCTACAGGAACCAATACCACAAGATCCACAGGGTGTACCTGAAAATAGTTTAACCACTGCTTTATTACTTATTGCTGGGTTGATTTTTCTGAGTCCTCAGAAAATTTTTTAAGATTAACAACCACAGCTATTCTCTTAGTTAATCAACCCACACTAAAAATTCATTAAAGTCAGTGTGGGTTATTTCTTTTTAATGGAAAAAATTTGCGGTTATTTTTCTTTTACAATAGAGACCTAAGCCAAAAAGGATTAATCCTATCCACGATGTAGGTTCAGGCACTTCTCTAAGATTAACGCTAACTGGTTCATCAGTGGTAATAGAAACACCGCCTTGACTGATGACTCCTGTATTGGCAAATAATACGTTAGCGTAACTCGAAGTACCATCAGTAGAAATAATGCGGGTCATGTCAGGATTGTCTGGGACATACTCCAGGGTGTCTAAGTTATCCAGGTTATGAATAAAATCTTCGAAAGTTGAGTTTCCTTGAAAGCTCATTTCATAAGCAGACACTTCATTATTCATAAAAGAGATTATATTGTCTCCATTTTTGTCTTCTCCTGAGAATATCCCCGTAACTTCTCCGCCACCTGGAATCCATTCTAATTGAGAAAATTCAAACGTTAACGCATTAGCTGGTCTATTTCCTATGGCAATAGCGAGGGTCAATCCTGTTGTCCCAAGAATAGACAAGGACTGTACTAATCTTTTCATAATTGTAAAAACTTCCAAAGAATGACTTGAAGCAATCGCTTCTATCACCAGTCTATTTAATTTCTCTCTTTGAAAAAATAAGCTTTTCTAACTTCTATAAAGGGAGCAAAATCTTAGTTTTTAAAACTCAATTTTTCTTAAAATTTTTTAGCACAAAAATAATAAAATAATGAAACTGTTATCATTGTATCAAAAGAAAACTCCTGCCATGAAGACAGGAGCAATAAATGTTAAATTTCTATTAGTGTTTAATGACTTTTCTGATGGCTAACAATCTTACGATTTCCTCGGTTAGAATTGCCGTTGTGCTTAGAATGATTAGAGTTATATTTACCTTTACGCTTAATGATAGGTTTAGGTACGCTCGACTCAGGTACTTCCCAGTCTGTTTTCATCCACTCAGGACAGTCTTGATCATAAATCATCTGTAACGCAGCAGCGGCGATCGCTTGGGGGTCATATTCATCACTCAATTCCCGTACTAAGGGTAAAAATGAGGCCATCCGTTCTCCTGTTAAGGATTCTTTGAT
>JASJDW010000190.1 GCA_030064955.1 Crocosphaera sp. | reverse complement strand
GATATAGCAGTTCTCATACTTGTGAGGTACACAATTTTCTAGTTTTAGGAGTCAGTAGTCTCCGAGTCAGGAGTCAGGAGTTAAATATTAAGTGTACCTCATGAGTCCGAGAAACGCTATATGTAACATTCGTGACAAGTTAAGAGAATGAAGCAGATGTCAAGAGGTGTTAAAGAACGATTTTGGGCAGATGGTGAAGAAGGAAATGACTTTATCCGGTTCTACAGTATGAACTATGCTAAATCATCAAAAAGCCAGATATGGCAAGGATTTTAAGAAATATTACAAATTACATGGGTACAGCGTGGAGGACTACTCGCTTTACCCCTTGATAGATAAGGGTTTTAGTGCTTTATAGTAGATTTGTATGAGGGAAGTTCAGTTTAACAAACTCAAACATAACATCGTGTTTTAGTACAAAATCTTTAACGCCTCATTCAATTATGAGGGGTTACTTATTGTCAAAAGTTTGATTTAGACAGATAATAAAGCTAATTTTGAGGAAAAAACCCGATAGCTGGATCTCAGTGTTCACTATCAATTCATCTTTTTTTAGGAGAACTCCAGGAAAAATCTAATTATGTCTATTATCTTCCAACTTGTCTTAGCTGCCCTCGTCTTCTTTTCCTTCGTCATGGTAGTTGCCGTACCTGTCGCTTATGCTTCCCCCCAAAACTGGGATCAGTCTAAGCCTTTGTTATATATTGGATCTGCCATCTGGATCGCTTTAGTTTTGTTAGTTGCGGTCTTAAACTTCTTAGTTGTTTAATCATTTTTCGCCAACTTTTCAAACTTATCTGAGCAGTATTGCCCCATCTTTAGTTATGCTAAAAGGTGGGGATTTTTTTATAGAGTAGTTAAAGCTAAAATTATGACCATTTTTGAGGGAACCTTTACCCAAGATCCGTCTGCTTTACGTTTTGCCATTGTTATTGGTCGTTTTAATGATTTGGTAACGGACAAACTTTTATCGGGGTGTCAAGACTGTTTAAAGCGTCACGGTATTGATGTTGATCCCCACGGTACTCAAGTAGATTATGTGTGGGTCCCTGGGAGTTTTGAAGTTCCTTTAGTCGCCCGTCAATTAGCTATATCAGGGAATTACGACGCAATTATCTGTTTAGGGGCGATTATTCGTGGCCATACTCCTCATTTTGACTATGTTGCAGCCGAAGCAGCTAAAGGGATTGCAGCGGCTGGGTTTCAGACAGGAACCCCAGTGGTATTCGGAATTTTAACTACCGATACCATGCAGCAAGCGTTAGAAAGGGCTGGGATTAAGAGTAATTTAGGCTGGAATTATGCGTTAAATGCCCTGGAAATGGCTAGTTTAATGGGTCAACTCCGAGGTCAAATTCCTTCCCAGAATTCTCAAGCTGCTTTACCGGTGTCTCAGTTAAAGAATCCTATGATCTCAGAATAAAATTTTATGGCGGATTTATACGTATCCTGGGAAGAGTATCATCAACATATTGAAACCTTAGCGGTGAAAATTTATCAATCTCAATGGGAGTTTGACCAAATTGTTTGTATCGCTAAGGGTGGTTTAAGGGTGGGAGATATTCTCAGTCGTCTTTATGATATTCCCTTGGCTATTGTGGCTGCTGCTTCCTATGGAGGAGAAAATAAACGTTCCCGTCAAGAGATTAACATAGGCCAACATTTAGCCATGACCAATGATAGCTTAGGATCGCGTATTTTATTGGTGGATGATTTAGTTGATTCTGGAGTCAGTTTACAAGAAGTCACTCAGTGGTTACAAGGGTATGATTCTCATATTCAAGAACTTCGTACCGCCGTAATCTGGTATAAAAGCTGTTCTCAGTTTCAACCGGATTATTATGTAGAATATCTAGCAGATAATCCTTGGATTCATCAACCATTTGAACGTTACGAAACCACGAGTCTTGATGATTTAATCATTTAATTACCACTAGCGATCGCTGTACTATTGAACTACATAGGTGCAGTTTGCTCGAACCCACTTCATATAATCTTCAGAGAGATTGTACCCAGTAACGGGTAGTACAAAAATCGCTACAACTACTTTCAGATAAGGCTTTTGTCATTTTTCGTGGGGGGAAGTTCAGTTTGACAAACTTTTCCCCCCGTAAGGCTTTAGAAAACGAAATTGTCAGGCTGATTCAGTGCGGTGACAGTAACGTTTTCCACGAAAATAAAGGACCGAGAACGTCCAGAACCATTTAAGCCATCTGGATCGATCTGGACAAAAGTATCGACCCCACTGGAAAGAAATTGGACATAACCGTCACTGTTGCTTCTGACGTTTCCGTCCCGTCTGTTACCTGATAGGTAAAGGTATCGAAATAGACTTCACCTTGGCTGAGGTTAAGGCCACCTAGATACTGATAGGTCAATCCGCCACTTGAGTCAATAATGACTTTGCAGACAGGCCCTAGTTGATAATTTTAGGTCGCTACGCCTAAGAAGTGGGTAGTGAGATCCCGTCAAACCGATTGAGTGCGACTAGGGAAAGACTCAGCAGAAGCACGAGGCTCAAAGGAGATAATCCCGAACCGAGGGGAATGAGGCAGAAAGCTAAGAGGGCTAGCAGCGATCGCGCCTTGATAACGCCCTTGGGCAACGAATTAGGAGAAGCCCATTGCAACGTTGTGACTCCTATCAGAAACAGGGTAATCCCACCGCAGAGAATGGTGCGGGCTTCAGCCATAAACGCTTGACCTGATGCCGCCTCAATTGCAAACTGAATGCCAACCCCAGTGGCCACAATGCCCATAAACGCGAGAACATGGCTATAGCCGTAGATATAAGATCGCAGTAGTGCCAATTTGCCTCCACGTAGAGCCTGATGGATAGTCGATTCATCCGCCCGCTCAAAATACATCCACCATAGGCTAACGGCTGTTAAAAAGCCCCCCATGCCAGTCAAGACGCTTCGCCATTGCCACTCGGTTTGAGAAACCCCCGTCGCTACGGCAATAATCGCTTCCCCCAGTACGATAATCACAAATAGGCCAAATCGCTCATCCATATGAGACTGTTGGGTAGGAACTGTGCGAATGGTAAGGTAGGTGATTGGCCCGTTGCTAATTTCAATCAACAGAGCCACTGCCCACAGCCAAAAGCGAGCAGGTTCTGGGACGGCAATTGATAGTAGCCAGAGAAAAAACGCCACTGAAAAACTCAGGGAATATCGAGCCGTCAGTTCTCGTGACTGTGGCACAAATCGCCATGCTTGGACGTATAAAATAATAATCACCAGTCGCAGCGCGGCATAGATAGTCGCAAATTCGGCCGACCCCCCCCGCAAAGCGTTGGGAACTGTCAGAGCCATAACCACCAAACCGAACATTACACCAAACATCACTAAACGATAAGGCCCGTTATTGATATCGAATTGGTCAGCGTAGTAGCTAAAATCAATCCACAGCCACCACACAGGGATAAAGAGTGCAGCAAAGCTGGCGATGCCTGTCCAACTCAAATCGCTGTGAAGCATTTGGGCTAGTTCAGCGATCGCCAGCACTAAAACCAAGTCAAAGAATAGCTCTAACCAGGTCGCATGGCGGGTGTCGCGTTCTTCTCCGAGATGGAGACGTAGAGGGTGGGAACGTTGACGAGTCATTAAAACTTTTGAGATGAGGTTTTGTCATTTATCTTAGTCTTCAATGTCAGGATTTCATTCATTAAGACCAAACGCATTTTGAAACACA
Source organism: Crocosphaera sp. (assembly GCA_030064955.1). Classification (GTDB taxonomy): domain Bacteria; phylum Cyanobacteriota; class Cyanobacteriia; order Cyanobacteriales; family Microcystaceae; genus Crocosphaera. The sequence continues at coordinate 9,735 of JASJDW010000190.1, read as the reverse complement.
ATGGGATCATAATATTCTCGAAACAGTTCAATTTTGCCATTAACAACCTGAAATAATCCCCCATATTGCTGGTTGTATTTTCTTCCTGTCGGAATAATCTCTACATTGCCCCGCCACTCAGCATAAACCATTGTAGAATCCTGCATGGGGTAAAATACTAAGCGATCAGTAAAATTGGCTTTTCCGCTAATTTCTGGCCAAGCAGCATAGTGTTTGATCAGGTTAGCTTTGCCTTTGACGCGCTTAGGAAATCCTTCGGGAGAAAAAGGCATATCCTGCACGGCATCTTCTGCCCAAACCGAAGCAAATTTCTCCATATCTTTGTCTTCTAAGGAGGTTAAAAAATCAATGATAGCTTGTTTTGTCTGCTGACGTTGCAAATAAGTTGAAGGATTTAGACTCGCTTGTTTGGCTGCCTGGTTGATGATATCCCGACTCCCTTTTTCTGATTCAGCGATAAAAGTCATTTGATTTATTGTCCATTGTCCATCTTCTTTGACTAAACCATATTCATAACTACCTGTAATTTGCCAAAACATTTCATTGAGATAATGATTAGCGGTTACATCAGCCGTCGCCGTCGCTTGGTTCCCTTTGATAACAGTCTCGATGTTAGATATTTGATGACGAGTGCGCTCAAATCCTGGTAGGCTACTTGCCCATAAGCTCATTAATGCTTGGGGACTTTTTAGCTCAGCTTCTCCGCCAAAAGCTGATGTGTAATCTACTTCCACTTCTTGGGCGTAAAGCTTTTCTAGACTCTCAAAATTACCTTTGTCGGCTAGATTCGCCACACTTTCAACAATGGTATGAATAGCAGCTTCATCTGGTGTAGAGACGTTGAAGGAATTAGAAGAGTTAACGGCAAGTGTCATTAAAGATGCTCCTATAAGAGTTACTGTGATATATTTCATCTATTTTGCTGTGAATTGTTAAATTTGAGTTTTAATCTCGATATATTCAATTTAGAAAAATCCAGAATTTATCTCTTGCAAACTTTGACTAAATTTTTTGAAGATTCTTGCTTGAGTTTAAATTTTTGCCAAGACAATCTTTTTGATAAGATTAAAACGATTGGTATTCAATTAATTTATCCTGCGATCGACCATAAAAAATAGCGCATTGAGATAGAGATATCCAGTCCAAATGCGCTAGAGGGGGAAAAAATAAGAATTAATTAGCTAATTGGGAGTAACGATGATTATTTATCTTGTCGAATGTGCCATTATAAACAAAATTTCTGACCATATCTGCTTTAAAGAAGTCGTGGGGGAAACCGAGTTTGATCGCGCTAACGCTATCTAACTGCTGAATTTGTTCTGGAGATAGCTGCACCTCAACGCATTTGAGATTATCTTCTACATGGGATACTTTTCTTGCACCAACGATAGGAATTACCCCTTTACTCAATAACCAACTTAAAGCAACTTGTGACGAACTTTGTCCGATTTGTTCGGCAACTTTATCTACTTCCTGGGCGATTTTAGTATTGCGATCGCTTTTATCGACAAACCCCTCCATCATTTCGTTATTAAGTCGTTTATCGTCCCCATCATCTTTACCGCCTGTATACTTACCCGTCAACCAACCACTAGCTAAAGGCGACCAAGCAGTAACACCGATATCGAGAGTTCGCGCCATCGGCAAGAGTTCTCTTTCAGGAGTACGTTGAATCAGACTATATTCAATCTGTAAGCCAATGAACTGCGTCCAACCCCGTAATTCAGCTAAGGTATTGCATCGAGACACAACCCAAGCGGGAGCGTCGGAAATACCGATATACAATACTTTTCCGGCCCGCACCAAATCGTCAAAAGCACGCATGACTTCTTCTACTGGAGTCATAAAATCCCAGGTATGCAACCAAAGAATATCGATATAGTCAGTATTCATGCGTTTAAGGCTACCTTCTACCGACTGCACCATACTTTTACGCTGATTGCCACTACCGTTGGGATTACCATCCCCCAAGCCATTAGTATATTTAGTAGCTAAAACAACAGCATCTCTTTCTGAGGCGATAAACTCACCAAGAAACTTTTCACTCGTACCATTGGTGTAAATATTGGCTGTATCGATAAAATTTCCACCAGCTTCGCGAAAGGCATCGTAGATTTTTTTACTTTCTTCTTGGGATGAACCCCAACCCCAGTCTTCACCAAAAGTCATTGTGCCGAGGCAGAGTTCAGATACTCTAAGTCCACTTTTGCCGAGTAGTTTGTATTGCATGATAATATATTCCTAAAATAATTAAGTTGAAAAACAAAATTGGGGATTTGCGGGATTGTTAACTGACGAATGGAAAAAACAGCAAGATTGAGTCTTCCTTACAATGTCTCCTCAAAATATTTCGCAACTGCATTGCTAGCTGTAGCAACCGCTTCAGGATTATCATAAAAGTCAAACTGACTAACATCTTCAAGCCAGAGTTCATTTTTTTCTCCTGACAGACGACTATAGAATTCTTGTGCGCCTTGAGGAATAGCAGCAGTTTCAGAGTGAATGATCTTGACTGGTTTGTTTAACTCATCCGCAGTGGAGATAGCATCATAAGTCAACCAGCCGAACCAAGAAGCAAGGTTAAATTCATTAACGTATTCGGGGATTGCACCTCTTTCGGGGTCAGTATAGTATGGTGCTTGCTGCATCACTGCATTAGGATCGCTGTCGCTAGCAGCAGGAATTAAAGATAGTTCGCCTGTTGTTTCATATTTAGTTTGTGCCTTTTGGCTAATACCGATTAAACTCTGTACCGATTCCTCACCGCCGTACACCTCGTTGACAATTTCTCGATCGTGTAACCAAGGAGCAACAAGAGCGATCGCTTTTAGATCGTCACTTTGTACTGCTGCATCTGCCATGTACCCCGCACTGGCGCAGATACCCAAACCAGCAATTCTATTCGCGTCTACTTCTGGGCGTGTAGTTAAATAATTAGCAGCAGCAATAATATCCTGAGTCTTGTTGGTTGGATCTTCTAACTGACGTTCGTTTCCCTCTGATTCTCCCCAATTGCGAAAATCAAAAGCTAAAACCACATAACCGCGATCTGCCATTGCTTCAGCGTAAGTTGCAGGCATTTGTTCTTTTACTGTCGTCCAAGCACCAGTTACTACTACTGCTGGTAGTTTATCCCCTTCTTGATAATCATCGGGAAGATAGAGATTACCCACTAAATTTTGATTGTTACTGTCAAAATTAACTTCTTTAACTTGTGCTGCTTCGGCGTTGGATTCCAAAGATAATTGTAGTGTAGCAGTGACCGCGGTAGCTAAAAGTAAATTTTTCATGATGTTTCCTCTTGTTTTTCTTAAACTCGAACTTTATATCTTCAATTTACAGAAGTTCCAAAATTATCTCTTGCAAGATTTTGCTTGATTTTTTGAAGATTCTTGCTATTTTGGAAATTACCTTTCAGAAATTAGAAATGAAGACAAATGTGATCGCTTATTTGCTATTTTTTTCGATACTTTTTAGGAGTTACCCCTTCAATCTTTTTAAACACGCGGGAAAAATGCGCCTGGTCTGAAAAACCACAATCCATAGCTATATCAATCATTAAAGCATTGGGATTATCCAACATTTTTTTAGCTTGTTCGATGCGGTAAGACATCAAAAATTGATAAGGACTTTGACCGATAGTTTGTTTGAACAAACGCGAAAAATGAGAGGGACTGAGATCGGCTTGGGTTACCATATCTTCTAGCAGAATGTTGTTGCCATAATTAATCGCAATATAATCTAAAACTTGTTTGTACTGTTGGGCGGTAAAACTTTTTGAAAAATTGTATTCTTCTGTTTGTAATCCATACTTGAGAATTAGCTTGGTTAAAAATATTCGTGCAAAGGATTCAAACATCACCTGTGAACCCATTTCGCTTTGTAAAGCCTCTAATAGTTGAATTCCTGACTGGGTAATATCTTCATCGAGAAACTGGGGTAAATCTTTTAATTGCTGAGTCGAAAGTAAAATGCCTAATTCTGTTTGAGCGAATTTTGCAAATTTAGTAGGATCGAGAGTGATAATAATACACTTAGTTTTAACGTGCCATTTCCAGCCACTTGAGACACCAGCAGGAGTAACAATAATTTCATTTTTTTGATAGAGAAAATCTCTATGTTCGCCATCCCGCCAATTTTCTACGCGATGAGGTTCATCTTTTAAGTTAAGGATAATATGATGTTGTTCGTACTTATCTGTTGGCATCGAAGCGGGTTCGGCTTCAAAATACTCTAAGGTTAGTAATTCGGCGGCCGATGGGCGTACTAAATCAACACTTTGGAGCAAAGGTGCAGAAGGATAAATTTCTTGATATCTTGCCATTATTTATCTGTTGTTTGAGTTGCTCTCATTCTCCCTTATTAGAGTCTCCCTCATCTTGACCAAGAAATTTCAGGGAGCGATCCTCCCTATCATTCACTTTATCAAGGTTAAGTAAAGAGCCGGCTGCCAGAGTTCCTAATCCTAATAAACTTATTACAGAAACTGGCTCTGGAGTTGATTTTGGACGTAAAGAATAGGTTACCTCTCCAGTCCCGATTCCCACATTGGCAACATCATAGGTATAAAAAGCTTCACCCACTGTAAAAAATCCTGGAATAAAAGTAAAAGAAGCATCTGTTGAAAAACTTAGACCAAGAAAATTGCCTTCAAAAAATACTATTTCAGAACCTAAAAAATCATCAGCTTCAGTATAGTCAACGCCTATGGTTAAGTTTTGATGATATTATGATTGGTTTTTATTAATAAATAGAAACTCGATTTATTTAATTCACTGATACATTTATGCGACACAAAATGGTGTATTATTTGCTTGTGCAACAATAGGTTCAGAAGTCTTGAAATCCAACCCCTTAGTTAATTTTGGATACCATCGATTTTGAGAAAAATTGCTATTATTAAATTTAATGGTTTGTCTAGGGGCATGACAATTTCTAAACTTACAATCTTTTTTTTCAGTTCTGGATTTGGGTAAATGTTTATCTTTCTTGATCTGAGTTTTGTATTTTCTAAGTCTGTATAATCGGCTTGAGAATGGGTAGTTTTTTTTTACTCTAAACTCCAGTTCTGGGAGCATCCCAAAGTTGTAAATTGTCTCTTATTGATAATAGTTTATAGTTATGAATTTCCCCCGTCTCCCCATCTCCCTGTCAAACTCCAAAGAGACTTTTTCGGCAAAAATGGGATGCTCCCCCAGTTCTTAAGAAAGTTGAGCAAAATGATCCCTTAACCTACGGTGAATAAAGATATAACCGCCCCCTACTTTTTGCAGAAAAATACGGGTTGCAGCATAGTTTAAAAAGCGGGCATAGTTCCAGGTAATTTTCCTTTTTCTCCATAAAATAAGTCGCAAAACAAAATGCTGAATACAAACAATTCCTGAAAATTGGGCTCCTAATAATGCCCCTAAAATACCAAGAAGAATACCATTAATGATACCAGAAACCCATCCTTCAAGTAGAGTAAATAAGATGGTTGTTAAGATACCAATGGTTAAAAATATTTTAGTTGCATTAGTAGCTGATTTCCAAATTCCTTGGTTTACAATGGTTTTTTGCTCAATTTCTTCCCCTTTAACGAAGACGAAAATAAAACAAACCATCACCCCTAAAATTACACTTTGGAGTAATCCTCCTGTACTTCCTGCTAGAAAAAGACTAAGGGCAATTATGATTGCTAATCCTGAATATAATGTGGCTTTTTCCCAAGACCATTTAAAGGTTTCTATGGGGTTAATTTCGTTACTCATAGGACGATAAATAAGGATACCAACTAAAGCTATCATCAATCCATAAGCAATCCCCATTTCTAGTCTTTGCCAAATAATTCCATACAAAAATCCATAAATAATTCCTAAGATTAAACCATTAAACAAACTGGCCAAATTTTTAAACTTCTGAGCGGTCAAACCACCAATTATACTATAAATTATAGAACCTATTAATCCGGCAACGCTTCCATAACTTAATATTTCTATAGGGGTTGGTTGATAGGGAATTTCTCCTACTAAACTATGATATAAACCTAACAAAGAGATATGAATGGTACTCCAGGAAGCGAGAACTAAAAATCGTATTCCTATTTGATAGAATCTTTTTTCCTTAATATTATCTAACCAGGTAGGTTGCATCGTCTCAATGAGAAAAATACTTTGAGAAAATTTTGACATTTTTTGTGCTAACCAGGCCAATTTATTGATAGTTTCTTTTTGAGAGTAATTCCCTGGATTTTGACGACAACGCTTAAACATTCGTTGAATATAAGCATTAAAAATTTGTTGTCGTTGTTGTTCAATTAAACCAGACGTATATACGTCATTAATTTTCGTCCCTTGATAAGCGATCGCCATAATATTGAGCATTAACGGGGATTTTCCAAACTCTTGTAACACAGGATCGCGTTTAATAATGGTTCGTAAGGAAGACAGTTCATTTCCAAGACTGCTTAAATAGCGATCGATTTGTTCTAAGGTTAAAGATCGTAAATAAATGGCACTTTCTAAATTCAAACGTTGCGATAAAGCAAAATAGTCTTTTTCTCGACAACAAACTACCATTTCTATTGAACCAGAGTCTTGATGAAATTGATTTAACGCTCTGATACAAGCTTCTTGAGAGTCTTTGGTGAGAATTTCATCCAGGCCATCTAGTAAAAATAAAAGTTGTTCTTGTTTTACCCAAGCTTGTCCTACTGTTTCGGGGACTTGATAGGTAATGTATAATTCTTTGACGATCCATTGATGGATAGGTTGTTTTCGTTCAGCCCAAGAAGAGAGGTTCAACACGACAGGAATTAACTGTTGAGCATCTTCTATGGCCCGTCTGATTAATTCTTTACCTAACTGCAACAGGGTAATGGTTTTTCCGGCTCCAGGTTCTCCTAAAATGAGTAGGGTACGACCGGCACCCAGTTCATCAAAAATATCAATGACGTTAGTATCTTGAGAGAGTTGGATCTCAGAGGTGTCCAAAAATTCTGCCACTAAATTAGACGGACTACTTAAGGCCAGGGGTCTTTCTTCTAAATTTAAGGCGATCGCCTGATGATGATCTAGGGAGGTTTCGAGAACGCCTTCGATCCAATAACGATTAACTTTATTAATCAGAGTTTTGCGATTACGATAGTCTTGACGAGTGAGTTGATGGTAACTGGAAGACTGGGGAAGTAGGGAACGCCATTGATGGTTATTTTGATGAAAACGACGTTGCTCTTCCACAAGATGGGGAAAGGTGGTTAAAATGGTTTCGACGGGAACAGCACCACCTCCGAGATCGAAACTGCGATCGCGGGTGCATTTGACCATTCCGCACACTCTACCGGTGCGTTGATTTAAAATTGGGGAACCGCTTAACCCGGGTCGCACTTGTCCAGCTTTAAATTTAATCAAGGTTTGTTGATCTTGGGCGGTTCCTTCACATTGCCCGGTTACTGAGGCCCCGTTAGGAAAGTCATCGGGATAACCATAAATGTAAAATCGATCTTCTGCTTGAAAACTGTTGTCTAGATAAACACAAGAAATTGAGTCAAAAACTGATGTTAATTTGAGCAGAGCAAGATCCAATAATTCATGACTGTCTTCTACAACCGCTTCAGCCCAATTTTCTTGCTGTTCCCAACTGACCTTGACTAATCGATTCTGAGCATTTTTAATAACATGAAAGCAGGTTAAAATTTGTCCTGGGGCGACAAAAAAGCCTGTTCCCCAACCCATCTGGCCAGGAACAGCGAGTTTCACAGCACAACGTTGCAAGAGTCTTTCGAGTTGTTGACTCATGTTTTTTACCCATGCTCATTAAATTATGGTAGGGATAACAACAACGTTAACGAACCGGGAACATTGGACTTATTTGCCCCATTCTAGGGTAACTTCTAAGTTAGCTTTACCCGCTCCCTTGACAATAATAGCGATTAGCTCTCCTCTTTCTATGCCTAATTCTAACCCAAATTTAATGGAAGCTCGATCGGGTTTTGTCTTTTGTAACGTTTCTGCTAAGGCAGTGGTAAGTTCTTCTAATGCTTTGGTTACTTGGCTGAAGGGTTTAACATCAAAGGCTACATCTTCTCTTCCTGTTTGTTCTACTTCAACTTTGATGAGAGTCCCTCCAGGTAAGGTAACAGGAAGTTGTTGGGGTTTAGAGTCTCCAAATTCCATCGTTAATTATTAATAATTGATTTTCCATTATTGTAGTTTACTGCTGGTAGAATGGTTTCTCAGTTCATGTTCTTTATAGGCTTTTGCTGAGGCTTTAATCCAGATAGTGGCTGCTGTGGAAAAGGGAATGACCATCACCACAAACCCTGTAATCAAGGGATGTTCACGACCAAAAGGATTATTCATTAAAAAGGCAATAATTAAGCCACAATAGAGTAATCCTAATAAGGGTAATCCTATTACTAATAAGGCAAATTGGTTGTCTTTATCCATAATTTAACTCCTCAATTTTTAGGAATTCTTTTGATAATTTACATTATAATTTGATTTTATCTTGGTTAAAGGTTTTACTATAATTGATTTAATAAAGTATGTTTTAATTTGATATATAGCAGTTCCCATAGTTGTGAGGTACAAAGTTTTCTAGTTTTAGGAGTTCCACAGCGAAGCTCCGGCTAAGCGCGAACAGGAGTTCCACAGCGAAGCTCCGGCTAAGCGCGAACAGGAGTCAGGAGTTAGGGATTAAATATTAGATGTACCTCACTCGTTGAGAGAAACGCTATATAACCTTTTTTAGACTCAAAACATTGTTTAAGTTTAAGTTACCGAGAGTAACCTAGCAAGATCTAAAGCTAAACCCACTTGTGTTGCCACCAGAGACAATAAATTAATCTCTGATTGTTGCCAAACACGGGGAGCAGAACATTGATGGGCAATTAACAACCCAAAAAGTTGATCATCTTTGAGAATGGGCGCGACTAAATTGGCTTTGACCCGAAAGGGTTCCAGTTGTTTGAGGTGACACTCAGTTAAACCTGCTTCATAAATATTCTCAACCGCTTGAATACGACCTTTTTGATAGGAGTCTACGTAACCCTCAGCAAAACAAGGGTCTTTAATTTCTGCCCACAACGCTTTAGGAAATCCCGGCAACACTGATTCAGCAACCACCGTACCATACCAGTCAGCATCAAACCGATAGACAATAACTCGGTCTGTTTTCAAAGCTTGACGAACTTCTTCGACAGTAATTTTGAGAACATCTTCTTCTCTAATGGATTCTCGTAGACGAAGGACGAGACGAGCTAATAAATGGGTTCGCTCTAATTCAGTATCCACCTGTTCGAGAAGTCTAGCATGATCTAACGCTAATCCCACTTGTATAGCAAGCTGAGCCACTAAATCCATTTCTGATTGTTGCCAAACACGAGGGGCAGAACATTGATGGGCAATTAACAACCCAAAAAGTCGGTCATCTTTAAGAATGGGTGCAACTAAATTGGCTTTGACCTCAAAGGGTTCAAGTTGTTTGAGATGACACTCAGTTAAACCTGCTTCATGAACATTCTCAACCGCTTGAATACGACCTTGTTGATAGAACTCTACGTAACCTTCAGCAAAACAAGGGTCTCTGATTTCTGCCCACAACGCTTTAGGAAATCCTGGTAACACTGATTCAGCAACCACCGTTCCATACCAGTCAGCATCAAACCGATAGACAATAACTCGGTCTGTTTTCAAAGCTTGACGAACTTCTTCGACAGTAATTTTGAGAACATCTTCTTCTCTAATGGATTCTCGT
>JASJDW010000189.1 GCA_030064955.1 Crocosphaera sp. | reverse complement strand
CATAAGTTTATACAGTTTACTTTATATATGTCTGGCCACTTACAATGTTAAACATGAAGCGTAGAATAATATCATTGTAGTCAAAAGCGATAGGCAATAGTGCTTCAGTTCAACTAATTATTACGACTGAGAATGAATGACAATCAAATCTATCCAATAAACCCCTTAAGCATCGCACCAATGATGGATTATACAGACCGTCATTTTCGCTACTTGATGCGACAAATTACCCAACATACCTTACTATACACAGAAATGATTGTCAGCGCAGCTATTAAACATGGCGATCGCTCAAAACTATTGGACTTTTCCCCTGAAGAGAAACCCCTATCCCTACAAATAGGAGGGGATAACCCTCAAGAATTAGCTGAATGTGCCATCATTGCCGAAGATTGGGGTTATGATGAAGTTAATTTAAACGTGGGATGTCCCAGCGATCGCGTTCAAAGTGGTAATTTTGGGGCCTGTTTAATGGCTAACCCCGAATTAGTCGCCCAATGTATCGAAAAAATGCAAAAAGCTGTTAATATTCCTGTTACCGTTAAGCATAGAATTGGCATTGATAATCAAGATAGTTATGAAGATATGGCCCGTTTTGTGAAAATTGTTTCAGAAGCAGGTTGTCAACGGTTTACCGTACACGCAAGAAAAGCTTGGTTAAAAGGATTAAGTCCTAAAGAAAATCGTAACATTCCTCCCTTAAGATACGAAGAGGTTTATCGTCTTAAAAAAGAGTTTCCTCACTTGGTTATTGAGATTAATGGAGGTATTATTAATCTTGAACAAGTACGCAATCATTTACAGTGGGTTGATGCGGTGATGATTGGTCGGGCTGCTTATGATAATCCCTATTTATTTGCTACTGTTGATCGAGATATTTATCAAAAAGATAGAATTCCAGAAACCCGTCATCAAATCATTGAGAAAATGTTACCTTATATCGATTATTGGGTTAGTCGTGGTCATAAACTCCATCGCATCAGTCGACATTTATTAGCTATTTTTGCAGGTATTCCTGGTACAAAAGCTTGGAAACGACATATTAGCGAAAATGCTCATTTACCTGGTGCAGACTCAAAAGTTATTATTGAAGCTTTGAAGAAAGTTTCTAGAGAGGGTAATGGGAAGAATAACAAGAATATAGTGTTACTTTCGGAAATTTAATTGAAACTATTTATTAAGAAAATTTAGGGTAATAGTTATGACACAATCTACGGTAAAAATTCCCCCTTTAGAAAATGGCGATCGCTTAACTCGTCTAGAGTTTGAAATTCGTTATCAACAGATGACTCATGTTAAAAAAGCAGAATTAATAGAAGGTATTGTTTATATGGGATCTCCTTTAAGAATTAATAAACACGGTGAACCTCATGCTAATATTATGGCATGGCTTGGTTTATATAAAGCTTATACAAATGGTGTTCAATTAGGGGATAATTGTACAGTTAGGTTAGATCCAGAAAATGAACCTCAACCCGATGCTTTATTAAGGATAGAAAAAGGTGGACAATCAATTATTAGTGAAGATGGATATGTAGAGGGTGCGCCAGAATTAGTGGTAGAAATTGCAGCTAGTACAGTCTCTATTGATTTACATGATAAATTAAAAGCTTATCGTCGTAATCAAGTTCAAGAATATTTAGTATGGCGAGTGGATGATAATGAAATTGATTGGTTTAGATTAAAAGAAGAAAAATATGTTAAATTACAAGCTAATGAAAAAGCAATTATCAAAAGTGAAATTTATCCTGGTTTGTGGTTAGACATTAATTCCCTATTGAATGGAAATTTAGCAACAGTCTTAAACATATTACAACAAGGAATAGCTACATCTGACCATCAAACTTTTGTTGATCAATTAACTCTTAATAATTAAATAGAGAGCTACTTTTTTCTAAATTCTAGTTCTTGTTTTTGTCTAATACTCTTCTAGTAAACCAAAAATAAAAGGAAGAAAATATAATATTAATTATTAATTATTAATTATTAATTAGATTATAGCCTATGCTCTAGGTCAGTAATTTGATAAACTAATACAGTATCGTTGCGTTATCTACATCCCGTCTATCCTCAAGGAATAAAGGATTCAAGATCAGCAATCGCTTAATACTGTCAAAAAATCCAACAAGTATCAATATCAAAAGATATCTACACAGGAATAAAATTATGTTTAATTTTTCAGGAACAAGACCAAATAATTTAGGCGTTACAAATGGTAAATTAACCGCTTGTCCAGGAACTCCCAACTGTGTCAATAGTCAAAGTTCGGATGCACAATCAAAAATTGCTCCCCTTCCCATAATTTCTATAGCTGATTTGAAAAAAATTATTGAAAGTATGGAAAGAACCACTATCATTGAAGAAACCAGTGATTATCTTTATGCTGAATTTAAAACCCCTTTAATGGGATATGTTGATGATGTAGAATTTTATCTCGATAAGAGTGAGAATGTTGTCCATGTCAGGTCAGCCTCTCGTCTTGGAAAATCTGACTTAGGATTAAATCGGAAAAGAGTCGAAGAAATCAGAGTCAAAATTGAAGCAAAGAACTAAATCTATCACATAGGAAAAAGGAAAAAAGATAAAACTAAAGTTAATACTATAATGGCTGAACCCTTCACAATAGGCGGACAAAATGGTTGGTATCATGATCAAGGACATTGGGCAGGTTATTTTCATACTTATGATGATTTCAAAATAATCAATCTAGATGATAAACCAAGAACTATTCATGTTTTCTTACCAAGAGATTATGAATACAGCTATGAATTTTATCCTGTTATTTATATGAATGATGGAGATACCGCTTTTTTTTCTGGGGGTGACTATTATAAAACTTGGAATATGGGAGAAATTTTAACACGGTTATATGTAACCAATCAAATTTGCCGAGTAATTGTGGTAGCCATTTGTCCCGTTGATCGTAATTATGAGTATACTCATGCCCCTATTCCAGAGGGAAATTGGGGCGGATTAGAGGCGTATTCTGATTACGTAGCGTTAGGGATAAAAAGCTTTATTGATGATAATTATCGGACTCTTTCTACTAGAGAAAACTCTATGGTTTTAGGGGCATCTCATGGGGGATTAGCAGCATTCTATACAGCCATTAAACACCCTAAAAAAATTGGATGTGTAGCAGCCCTTTCTCCCTCTTTTTGGGTTGGATTGGATTCGATGATTGATCCTTGTTTCTTAGATTTATCAGGGGATTTATTAGGCTCATTGGAATATTCAGCTTTGATTTTTGCTGGATTAAACACATTACAAGATCCACAATTACAACCTAAAATTTATTTAGATTGGGGATTAGTTAGAAAAGGCGGTTATCACAATTCTTTTATTGAAGCCAGAGCAACCGCAAGAGGAAGAGAAATGCGAGATTTATTAATTAATAAGTTTGGTTATCGCTACAATGAAAATTTATTTGTGGTCGAAGATCCCATTGGTCAACACAGTGAAGAATCTTGGTCAGGACGCATGGAAACAATCTTACAACGCTTTTTTGGTTGGCCAGTATTGATGAAACAGTTCTTTGCTGAACAAGTTAGGAGCTAGATTAAATATTTAAAGTTGCCAATAGCTCTTCCTTATGTTAGGATAGTAAAACTGGAAAAAATGCCAAAGTTTGCGGGTGTAGTTTAGTGGTAAAACCTTAGCCTTCCAAGCTAATGATGGGGGTTCGATTCCCCCCACCCGCTTTGTCAAAGTAAGAAGATATGATAAGTATGTTCAGATGTCATAGAAACATTGGCGATCGCTTATGCTTTTAGGGTTTCAATTTCAGTCTCCCGGTCCAGTCTTATTTGAAGCTGGACCCATAGTTATTCGTTGGTACGGTTTGTTAATTGCCAGTGCGGTATTAATTGGGGTAACTTTATCCCAATGGTTAGCCAAACGCCGTCACGTTAACCCTGAAATAATTGGGGATTTAGCTATATGGTTAATCATAGGAGCGATTCCTTGTGCCAGACTATACTATGTCATCTTTCAATGGCAAGAATACGCTCAACGTCCTGGAGATATTATTGCTATCTGGAAAGGGGGCATAGCCATTCACGGGGCGATTTTAGGGGGAACCTTAGCAGCCCTAATTTTTGCCCGTTTAAACAAAATATCAGTGTGGCAACTCATTGACCTGGTGGTTCCGTCTTTAGCGTTAGGACAAGCCATTGGCAGATGGGGAAATTTCTTTAATTCCGAAGCCTTTGGCGCACCTACAAATTTGCCCTGGAGGCTTTATATTCCTGTTAATAACCGCCCTATAGACTATCTTACCTTTGAATACTTCCATCCGACGTTTCTTTATGAGTCGGTTTGGAATGTTTTAGTATTTATTCTCTTGCTATCTTTATTTTTTTGGGGATTAAAGCATCCCAATCGTTTCTACGTCGGAACCCTATCCTTAGTGTATTTGATCGCCTACAGTTGTGGCAGAATTTGGATAGAAGGATTAAGAACCGATAGCTTAATGCTCGGGCCATTGAGGGTGGCACAGGTGATCAGTTTAGTTATGATTAGTGTAGGGATTTTGGGGCTAGTGTGGCTATATCGTTTAAAACAACCCTTACCAGACGTGGTTTCCCCTCAGTAGTCTCTTGAAACCTAACAACTATCTCCCATAGGAGAATGGCTTCGGATCTAACGGATAAACAAAACTATCCAAGAAATCTCGTTTGATCTGCTTACCTTAACCTCACACAATATGAAAACGCTACAACTTTTAAAACAAAACTTAGAGAAATTACGACAACAGTATCAAAACATTCGTCGTTCCTCTATCAATGAAGATCAACATCTAGCCAAAAAAGTCCCTTCTAAACCCCTTCATCGGTCTGACTGGTTAAATAAATTACATAAGTCAAAGCCTATCCGCCAACTTCACCCACCCTTGATGTGGGGCATAACAGTCATTTCTTTGACCAGTGTTATTGGTTATCGCTTCTACAACCAACCTCAACTATCTGTAGGAACTGTCTCCCCTGTGAAAGTAGTTGCCCCAAAAGACGGAACCTTTAAAGATGAAAAAACCACTGAAGCAAAACGCAAAGAAGTTCGCACCGGAATTATTCCTATCCTACAAAGAGATCTACAACTGACTAGCCAACTCAAAGGAGAGTTAACAGAAACCATTACCGAAATTAAACAACTCCGTCAGCAAGCAGGGACTTTTCCGTTTATTAGTGAATCGTTGATCCCTCTGGAGACTCAACAGTATCTGCGTAGCGTCGATGAAAAGACTTGGCAAACCATTCAATCAAATCTTATTTTGGAAAAACCTGGAACATTTCCCAACCTTCAACCCCACAGTACAGAAGCCATTACCCAATTAAAAAGTTATGAAGACACCACATCTCCCACAACCCTCAAAGGTCTTTTAGAGACGATCCAACAATCTCGTCAACGCTACCATAAGGCCAAACGAGAAGTCTTAAATGCCAAAACCTCCAATCTAACCCCAGAATTATTAGGGACATTTCTCGATCTTGACGATAGCATCTGGCAAACCACGCAAAAAACCCTAAACACCACCTTAAACCGCATTTTATTACAGGGACTACCCTCAGGAATGCCAGATTATTTGCTGAAGGAGATTATTAAAAATCAGTTGGAGTCTGCCTCCTCATTGGTTCCTCAAACCGCTATCACGGATTTATTGATGAAGATTTTACAAAATAAACATAATTTGACGGTGGACAAAAATGCTACTAAACAAAGGGCTGAACAAGCAGCCCAAGCAGTGGAACCCGTGATTGTAGAAGTGAAAGCAGGGGATGTGATTGTTGAAGCGGGAGAAAAAATTACTCAAGAAGAGTTTGTTCTTTTAGATAGTTTTAAACTCAGTCGTCGGGGGCCTAATTGGGTCGGGTTAGGCATTTCTGCTGTCATTGTTATGGGAACGGTGACTATTTTTGGTGTCATGACCCACAAAGTTCATCGTCCCATGCGTCGCCGAGATCACATTCTTCTTTGTTTGTTGAGTTTGAGTACCCCCCTGTTAGGTATTTTTAATCTGGGTTACACTAATTTACCGGCCGTAGGATTATTAGCCAGCAGTTTCTATGGGCCAACTTTAGCCATTACTCAAGTGATCTTACTGAGTGGGTTGTCTACGTTTGCAGCTACAACCATCAACTGGAGTTATGTCTTAGCCGGAACCGCAGGAGGACTCTTAGCTGCTTCTATTGCTTGGAAATTGCGATCGCGGGATGAATTGGCTTGTTTAGGGGGTGTGGTAGGACTGGTACAAGGAAGTCTCTATTTTGTCGGTTATCTCATTGTTGCCCCTGTAGCGGGTACTATCTGGTCTATTGTTCTCCCGGATGCTATTATTTATGGCTTATCAGGAATTGCTTGGAGTGTTATGGCGTTGGGAATTTCTCCTTATTTAGAACGGTTGTTTGATTTAGTGACTCCTATTCGTTTAGTAGAGTTAGCTAACCCCAATTGTGCCTTACTCAAACGCTTGGCAACCGAAACCCCTGGAACGTTTCAACATACTTTATTTGTGGCTTGTTTAGCTGAAGCAGCAGCCCGTGAGCTACACTGTAATGTGGAGTTGATTCGCGCTGGTACTTTGTATCACGATATTGGGAAAATGCACGATCCCATGGGATTTATTGAAAATCAAATGGGCAACCCCAATAAACATGATTTAATTAATGATCCTTGGGTAAGTGTGGAAATTATTAAAAAGCACGTTTCTGAAGGATTAGTTATGGCCAATAAATATGGTCTGCCAAGAGTCATTCGTGATTTTATTCCTGAACATCAAGGAACTTTATTAATTTCCTATTTTTATTATCAAGCTAAGCAAGAAGCTGAACGGAACGGGAGTGAAATGATTTCGGAAGAAAACTTTCGCTATGCTGGGCCGATTCCTCAGTCACGAGAAACTGGAATTGTTATGTTAGCGGATGGTTGTGAGGCTGCTTTACGTTCTTTAAAAGAGGCAACTCCAGAAACCGCTTTAGCGATGATTCAAAAGATTTTTAAAGCCCGTTGGAGAGATAATCAATTAAAAGATAGTGGCATTAAATATGAGGAATTACCCATTATTGCTGAGGTATTTGTTAAAGTGTGGCAACAATTTCATCATCAAAGAATTGTTTATCCTAAAGCAGCTTTAGAACCTCAAAATAATAAACAAGCTTGATATTTACAATATAATTTTTCCTGATTTAAAACTTTTTACTATGTATCGTTATCTAATTCTTAGTTTATTGTTACCTTTTGTCACCGCTTGTAGTAATATTAGTGACTTAGAAAATCGCTTTTCTCCTAATCCTGAATTAGCTAATCAAGAAGAAAATGTTACTCCATCTACCTTAGAAATACCGCAGGATTTTCCTGAGACAATTCCTCAATATTCTAATTCCAAAATAGAAGAAGTTTCTGATAATTTAAGTAAGGAACAAGGGTTAATTCGCTGGTCATCTTCTGATTCTATTAATCAAATTAGTGAGTTTTATCAAGAACAATTCACTAGGAGTAATTGGGAAATTACTCAACCATTTAATGCTGAGGATAATACATTAGTAGCCGAAAAAGAGGGATTAGAAGTGAAACTATCTTTTCTTTCTTCTAATAATGGTAATACGGATTATGCCATTAATTATCAAAGCTTAAATGCTTCAAATACGCCAGCAACAGAGGAAAATTCTACCTCTTCTAATCTAAAAAAAGATAAAATTTCTAACCTGAATAATATACCTGAATCCTTAAATGTTTATGTAAAAGAGGTGGTTCAATTAGGAACATTAAACCTTAATAATACTGAAAATAAAGCTATCAACGGAAGTAATATAATGAACCGTCGAACCTATGCACGATGGTTAGTAGAAACTTATAATAAATTTCATGAAAATAACCCCGCAAAACAAATTAGATTAGGGGTTAAAACTTCTCAACCTGCTTTCTCTGATGTTCCTATTAACGATCCAGACTTTCCTATTATTCAAGGGTTAGCTGAAGCAGGGTTCATTCCTTCTAGTTTAACAGGATATAGTAGTGCGTCTTTATTCCGTCCTGATAGTCCTTTAACCAGAGAAGATTTAGTTACCTGGAAAGTTCCTTTAGACATGGGAAAAGGATTACCAAAAGCTTCTATTGATAGTATAAAAGAAACCTGGGGGTTTCAAGATACGACGAAAATTGATACGAAAGCGATACAAGCATTATACGCAGACTTTCAAAATGGGGAACAATCTAATGTAAGACGTATCTTCGGTTATACCACACTATTTCAACCCAAAAAAGAAGTTACTTTAGCCGAAGCAACTGCTAGTTTATGGTACTTTGGCTATCAAGGTGATGGACTTTCTGCTAAAGATGTATTATCTATAAATAAAGACCCCGTCGTTAACGACGGGGTTTAAATCAGTTTGTTTTCAATATTTTATGTCCAATATTCCAGAATCATTTATCCCTTTTCGTCGTACAGATATCATTAATCTTTGTCTTGAAGATGGTAAACTTCAAGGGGAAGAGGTTGAGTTATTTCAAGAGTTTTGTGAAATTTTAACTGCTTTTTTTCATTTTCGGTTTCATACTACCTTAGAAAGTATTAAAGATAATTATACTGTTTTTAATCCTAATTCTGATGTTAAAACCTTACAAGAACCCAGTTTACAACAGTATGAAACAATGGAACATGAGGTAATTAAGGGGTTTGAATATATCTTAGAAAGAGCAAATTATATTCAACTTTCTGATGATATTGTTCAACAATCACTACAAGAAAAATCTTTAATTAACCTTAAAACAGATGTCGATTTTGATGATTTTGATCAATTCTATTGTTATTATCGTGGAGATATTAATGAAACAATTACCTTAGAAAAATTCAAGTTTTTTAAACAAGAAAAGATTATTGATATCTTAGAAAGAGTCGTTTTATTAATCAAATTTAAAGGTAAAGGGTATTTTCAAGCAAAAGCTAAAAAAGATAAGAAATATCAAGACCTGAATTTTATACCAGGCAAAATGTATCTTTATTTCTATAAAAATATACCAAAACTTGACATTGATCTGCTATTTCCTAATATTCAAACTAGCATGACATGGAAAGATAAATTACTGTTTGGAGTTCCTGCGATCGGTGCAGCTATTCCTTTAATACTTCGAGCAGTTCCTAATATTTTACTGATTATTGTCGCTATTCTGCTGTTACTTAAAGCCGATTCTGTTGTTCAATCTATCGAAGTTGATAAAGAAAAAGTTCGTGATATTATGCCTATTTTAGTAGCGACTTTATCCCTAACCATGACATTAGGAGGATTTGCTGTTAAACAATATACTAAATATAAAAGCAAGGAAATTAAGTTTCAAAAAGAAGTAAGCGACACTCTATTTTTTAAGAATTTAGCTAATAATTCTAGTGTATTTCAAGCACTGGTCGATATTGCAGAAGAAGAAGAATGCAAAGAAATTATTTTAGTTTATTATCATTTATTAACCAATAAAGAAAAATTAACCCCTGAAATGTTAGACCATAAAATTGAACAATGGATGATAGAAAAATTAGGTATCAATATTGATTTTGATATTCATGGACCTTTGAATAATTTAGAGAAACTTAGAGGAAAAATTGTTTATGAAGATAACAATGAAGATGAGATAAAAGAAGTTTCTTTATTATCTTATGATCAGCAAGGAAATATAAATATTTTGCCTCTAGAAAAATCAAAGATGATTCTAGATTATGTTTGGGATAATGCTTTTCAATATAATGGATGTTAAGTTTTTTTTTAACCATAAAAAGCTTGGATTGTCCTGACTATATATGATAATTATTAATATTTATTGGTGGAATCTGCCCTAAAATAAAAATAGTCCCCTGGCACTTACCAAGGAGACATCTATAAACTTACTAATTTGATGGTAACACGATGACAGAAGACAGATTAACCCGAATTGAAAAGATTGTCGAATCCCATGCTAAATCCATTCAAGCTTTAAGTGATGCCGTAGCACAAGACCGAAAACAATCTGCTAAGGATCGCCGTCATATGTTCGATTGGTTGGCTAGATTGTCAGCCGCACAAAGGGATTTTTATGAAGTTAGCGATCGCCTTTGGAACAGGGTTCAAACGTAAATTAGCCAAAGCTAAGAAAAAATAGAATTTGACACTAAACCTGTCTTTAAAAGTCCTCTGCTAGATGTAGGGGATTGTTTGTATTTTGTTGTGTCAGATAACTTAAATTATTCGACACCTCTATCAATTATGCGATCGCCCCCTTTTGATGACTTATACTGTGGCGCAACAGTTACAAAGGTGATCGTTCAATTTTGAGAATAAAAACTCTAGCACTAGAGTTCTGAGGTCTTAAGCTAAAATAATAAATAAATGGACTATATGCGATCACCTAAAACCTATAGCAATCAATAATCAGTTGTGAGAATTAACTTTAAGTACAAGTTACTTTATTGACTGCGAAGGTGTGACTAATGTTCCATTATGATTGAGATCAGCTATAATCCTAAAAAATAAAAGGATTGAAAATTATGGTTAATATTCACTTAACAGGCTTAAAACCCGAACAGATTTCCCAAATTCAAGCAATGATTGAGCAGTTTAAGACCCAAAACTTAGCTGACAATTCACAACTGTCCCTATCTGATAAAACACCCGATATTATAGACATTTTAACCGATAATCCCATTTTAGTTGATTCGTTCTTATCCCGTGAAGAAATTTATGATCGCTCACATTAAGTGTTATGCCACTCAGTTTTATTGATACTAACGTTTGGTTATATCTTCTTTTTGATGACCAAAGAATTGAACCAAATGAACGAGAAAGAAAACGAAAAATTGCGAAAGAAATTACTCAAGAAGGTAATTTAGCTATCAGTACACAAGTTATCAACGAACTTTCGGTCAACTTATTAAAAAAAGCCTCCTTTCAAGAAGAAGAAGTAAAGCAAGTCATAGAATCTTTATATAATCGTTGTCAAGTTATTTCCTTTGATTTAATCCTTCTTAAATCTGCATCTAATTTGCGCTTACAATATCAATTCTCATTTTGGGATAGTCTAATTATAGCAAGTGCTTTGTCTGCTAATGCGGAAATTATTTACTCTGAAGATATGCAAGATAGATTAATTATTATAAATAAATTAACCATTGTTAACCCTTTTAAAAGATAGTGTAATGACTAGATGCTTTTGAACGACTAACTAATATAAAAATTAAGAAATAAACCCAAAACTAAAATTAACTGCGCTGTCAAAATAAATATATAACTGGCAAACTTAATCCGTATTATTCCTAAAAACAAAATTAAACTAGAAATATTAAACAGAGAATTTAATAATAAAAAAACTAAACCAGAACCATATAATATAGAAGACAAAACAGGGGTTAAAAAATAAGCTGAGTTAAGAGAATTAAGAGATATTACTAAACCAAATACTATCATAATTAATAGTTGGTTTAAAGGATTTTCTCCCCATTGGAAAAGTTGTGCTTGAGGCAAAAAAGCTTGACAAACGGTAGATATAGCAACCCCAACAAGAAGAATACTTCCTAATTCAATAAACTCTTTAATTATATTCTCAAAAAATAATAAAAATTGTTTCCATAGACTCACAGAAGTCCTAATATTACCTTGATATTCATAAATTAAATTACCAGAACGATGAAAGGGTTGAAAGTCCTCAGAAGGTGCTAAAATAGTACCTGAATTAACTAAAGTAGAACGGCTTTTAAGAACAGAAGCTGATTCATCTACAACAATAGATTTTTCTGGGTAGGCACTAAAAACTAAACCAACCATAATACTAATTACCCAAGTTCCCAAAATTCTTAAAAAGACTAATCTAGGATGATCTCCTAACACTTGCCAACTATTACTAATAACAAAAGGGTTAACAGTAGGAGACGCAATGAGAAAACTAATACATAAAGGAATGGGTAAACCTTGTAGCAATAAGCGTCTTGTTATGGGAAGATTGCCATATTGTCCCACAGGAAATAAAAATCCTAAACTACTGCCAATAATGACGGCTAAAATACGAGTACGGGGTAATCTATTAACCAATTGATGTTCATCAATAAAAACTAATAACCCACTAGAAACAACAATACCAAGGAGAAGAAAGGGTAAAGAGATTAAAAGATTACTGATAAATAAAGTATAGATATAATTCAGTTGGGACATATTTAAACAGTGATAATTGATAACACTTTTTTGAGACAATTATCAATCATCTCAAGTATAATGTCTATGATTAACTCAAGGAATCATACTATACACTTTTTGGCTCAAACGTCAAGACATTCTTTTAGCATTTGCTGCTTCTCCACAGGTTCGAGGAGTGGGAAAAAGTTTACCAGGGTTTGCTAAATTATCGGGGTTAAACACTTTTCTTACCCATTGCATGGTTTCTATATCAATTTCGTTAAACATATAGGACATATACTCATTTTTATCCGAACCGATGCCATGTTCTCCCGATAGACTTCCCCCTAATTCTACACAGAGTTTAAGAATTTCTCCTCCTAATTTTTCCACTTCTTCCCATTGTCCAGGAATCGCATTATCATACAAAATTAAAGGGTGTAAATTGCCATCTCCTGCATGAAAAACATTAGCAATACGATAACCATGTTCTGCTCCTAATTCATTAATTTTCTCCAGAACATTAGCCAGTTGGGTACGAGGAACTACCCCATCTTGAACAAAATAATCGGGACTAATATTACCCGCAGCAGCAAAGGCCGCTTTTCTTCCTTTCCACAGCTTTAAACGGGTTTCTAAATCATTGGCTGAGGTAATATTTCTAGCTCCATTGTTGCGACAAATTTGAGCAACTTTTTCTTTGTAAGCTGCCACTTCAACCGATAATCCATCTAATTCGACCAATAAAATTGCGGCTGCATCTCGTGGATAACAATTGGTTTTTACTGTATCTTCCACTGCATTAATACAGAAATTATCCATAATTTCCATGCCGGCTGGAATGATCCCAGAACTAATAATATCTGCTACTGCTTGTCCAGCGGATTCAACATTAGTAAAATCGGCTAAAACCACACAAATAGTTTCAGGGGTTTTGAGAATTTTTAATGTAATTTCTGTTGCTATCCCTAACGTTCCTTCTGACCCCACAAATAAACCCGTTAAGTCATATCCTGGCATTTCAGCAATGCTACCTCCCACCTCAATAATTGAGCCGTCAGGAATGACTAATTTTAAGCCTAAAACATGGTTAGTCGTAACCCCATATTTTAAACAGTGAACCCCACCAGAATTTTCTGCCACATTACCTCCAATAGAGCAGATAATTTGACTAGACGGATCAGGAGCATAATAAAAACCGGCTCCACTAACCGCTTGAGTGACCCAATTATTAATTACTCCTGGTTGCACTGTAACCCGTTGATTTTCTAAATCAATGTTGAGAATTTGTTTCATACGAGCAGTGACAATTAAGACACAATCT
>JASJDW010000188.1 GCA_030064955.1 Crocosphaera sp. | reverse complement strand
AGATGGGGAGGCAGAGGGAGCAAGATAGAAGATATTAATATTCTTCCTAGTCTTCCCACACTCCCCTCTCTTCCCACACCCTACACCCAAGAGCGAAGCGACTTCACACCCCACACCCCAAACTAGATATCTCTAGTTATTTTTGAGAACTGGTGTTAATTCTGTGTTCCCTTGATTCGGCATCCCACTCCTCCTCTTTCTTGAAGACTCTTGTGTGCTGCATCTTTAGGACTAAAAATTACTTTTTTCACTACTTTCCATTCTTTCACCATCAAAGTCTCAAACTTTTCCTGTTGTTCTGGTGGTCCTCCGTTTGTGATGTAATAGTTACATCCATCTTTTCCTTCTACGAATTCACCGTTGAAAAAGTTATAAAGCACGTTATTTTCTAGTTTCTCTCGTCTGACTTGTATCCCCGCTGCTTCTAAATCTTTTGTTGATTCTTCCTCTAGTTGATATTGTAACCTCAACTTCGCTGCCATTTTCTCAGTTGTTAAACAAGGAGCTATTTCTGCCATTTCGATCGCATCTTTAAGGCTTTCCCGACTATCATTGACAATAACGACACCATTTCCAATAAACAACATACCCATATCCAGATGGAATTGTCCTGGCTGTTCTACACAGATAACTTGCTCAATGCTTTTTAACCCAAAATCTTCACAGATGATTCTCCTGACATCATCCCTATTTAATTGATAAATATAGGTTGTTGCATCAATTGCATCTTTGCCAATTATAATCACTGGTTTACCATTTATATCTTCTCCTGTAATCATATTTCCTCCCTCTATATAAGCTCTGATGTGACCCATGTCTTGTCTTTTGACTTGCGCTGCACACTCTCGTTTTAACCCCATCTTGAGAGCATTAACGGTTATCCCAAGAGGAATCCATAAATGATCTTCTTGTAGTGCTTCTTCTAAGTTCTCTGGGTCGATCTTCCCTCGCCATCGATGTCTCCTCCCCTCTGTCATCGCCCATTGGAGTAGTTTCTCATTGAATTGATTGAGTATAGCCGCTTGCCCATTTTGTAAGTATTCTACAGTGTCTTCTGTCCATTTCCACACAGAGAATTGGCTTTCCGTTATTCTGTACTCAAGTGTCTTATACTCATCTTTTGCTAATTCCTCCTCAATATCCTTTCGACTTTTTCCGTTAGTCAAGATTTCTAGTTTTAGCCCAAGTTCTGCCACTGTTCTAGCAAAAAATTTTAAGTAATCTATTTCTGTCTCAATCAGTTCATTGGTCTGACTTCGGGTATAACTCATATGCAAAACCTTTATTCTGCCACTTGGGGTCTTCTTATGGGGTAGTGCTTTTCCCGTATCTACATTCGGGAGAAGTTCCCTAATGCTTTGTTTAATCAACTCAATTTCTTCTATGTTCGAGTCTGCTTCTCTTTCCATCTTTCTTAACTTGTCGTGCAGCACATCTAGCAACGGCTCCTCCGCTTGTGCTGTTTGATGATGACTCAGATTTTCCATTTTGGTCTTTAAAGGGTAATGCGATCGTAATCTAGCTTCTTGATCCTATGGGAATACTGCGTAGGTTTTGAAGACTTTATTCAATTCTTCCTAGTCTCCCCACACTCCCCACACTCCCCACACTCCCCACATTCCCCACACCCCAAATAGATATCTCTAGTTATTTTTATGAACTATTAACCCTACTCCTGAAAGTCTAATAGTTAAAATATTACAAAATGTGACTTTGTTTTTCATAAATGAGACACAACAAACCTTGAGCCTTTATTGTTTGGCAAGAACTTGGTTAGTCACAAAGACCAAACAACTGACTGACCAATGTCGAAAACTAACTTTTGTCTAATCGATTAAAGGAGAACTCAATGCTTGACGCTTTTTCAAAAGCTGTAGTTGCAGCTGATGCCAGCACCAACCCCGTCGCTGATATGGCTGACCTCAAAGCTTTCGTTGATAGTGGTAACCGTCGTCTAGATGCTGTTAATGCCATTGCTAGTAATGCAAGCTGCATGGTTTCTGATGCTGTTGCTGGAATGATCTGTGAAAACGACGGTTTAATCAAAGCTGGTGGTAACTGCTATCCCAACCGTCGCATGGCTGCTTGCTTACGGGATGCTGAAATCATTTTACGTTATGTAACCTACGCCCTATTGGCTGGTGACGCTTCCGTTCTTGATGATCGTTGTCTCAATGGTCTTAAAGAAACCTATGCAGCTTTAGGTGTTCCTTCCACCTCCACTGTTCGTGCTGTACAAATCATGAAAGCTCAAGCTGCTGCTCACATCAAAGATCAACCCAGTGAAGCCCGTGCTGGTGCTAAATTACGTATTATGGGAGCTCCCGTAGTAGATGATCGTTGCGCTAGCCTAGTTGCTGAAGCTTCTAGCTATTTTGACCGAGTAATTGCTCAACTAAGCTAGTTTGATTAACAAGCAAGACTTGTTCAGTGAAAACATCAAACAATAATCAATACTACTATTTAGGGAGATCATTAAGAAATGAAATCAGTTGTTACCACCGTTATTGCTGCTGCTGATGCGGCAGGTCGTTTTCCTAGCACCTCAGATTTAGAATCTGTACAAGGAAGTATCCAGCGTGCTGCTGCTCGTTTGGAAGCAGCCGAAAAGTTAGGTGCTAATCTTGATGCTGTTGCTAAAGAAGCTTATGATGCTTGTATCAAGAAATATCCTTATCTGAACGATAAAGGGGAAGCTAACTCTACCGAAACCTTCAAAACTAAGTGCGCTCGTGACATCAAGCACTATATGCGCCTCATTCAGTATTGCTTAATCGTAGGTGGTACTGGTCCTCTTGATGAGTGGGGTATTGCTGGTCAACGTGAAGTTTATCGCGCTTTAGGATTACCTACTGCTCCCTACGTTGAAGCTCTCAGCTTTGCTCGTAATCGTGGTTGCGCTCCTCGTGATATGTCTCAGCAAGCATTAGTTGAGTACAATGCACTTCTTGACTATGCTATCAACTCCTTATCCTAGTCCATTAACCGATTAATAAAATCGGTACATTTGTGACAGGATAGATTATAAAAGCGCAAGTCTAGAGATTCTTTGCTTTTTTGCCATACCGAATCAGGTTAGGTAATAGTCAAGAATTCCTAGGCTTGCTACTATTTCTTTTGTAAATAAACCCTTTGCTAAAATTCAATCCCGTCACATCGTTCAATATGTGGATGAATTATTTAACTTTCAGAGTTAGTGATACGCTCAAGTTGAGAAATCGCTAGTTTTATGATTGAGGGAACAGTTGTGGTCGCTTCAGACTTTAAAGCCTCTTGTAACGGTTCTATGGCGATAGGATCGCCAATTTTCATTAAGGATAATGCTGCGGATTTTCTTGTTTCTTCATCAACATGAGCCAATAACTCAACCAGTTTAGGAATGGCGGGTTGATAAGTCAAATTGCCTAAAACGGCTGCTGTTTCACAACGTACATTCGAGTCGGAATCATTGAGAGACTTGACCAAAATATCCAATAGTTCTTGATCGCTTTCTTCAGCAGCTACTTTAGCGATCGCCCCGATCATGGCAGCACGAACCACTGGGGAATCATGGGAAATTCCTTGATGTAGATGCTCTTTCGCTTTAGCACCAATAAAAGCCAGGGCCCAAGCTGCATGACCTTTAGCACTTTCTGGAACATCTGAGGAACCTAAAATATCAAGCAAGGGAGGTACACCTGCTTCTCCCATACGGGCCAATGCTCCTACAGATGACCCTTGAACCACAGTATCTTCGTCATTGAGAAAAGAATTAACTAACTGGGGAATGGTTTTCGGATCAGCAATTAGGGTTAAAGTTTTGGCCGCAGCCCTTCTGACCACAACATTTGAATGATTGGCTAAAGCGTTCAATAGAAAAGGCGTTGCTGGTTGACCAATTTCCCCTAAAGTCTGTGCAGCACGGAGTCGAGTCATTCCCCGCGTATCCCCCAAACATTCAACCAAAGACGCTAAAAGTTCCTCGTCACTAGAATCAAAGGTTTTGACACGAATTTCTTCAGCAACCTTATAGAGTAAGTTATCTGTTTGTTCTTGAGTTAACACGATCAAACCATCCGTTCCATTAAAAAATCTACTTATGGGGACTTAGTATCAACTGCTGATTATATCACGGTCTAGAAGCTAGAAATCAAGGTATAATATAAGACTAACGAAATAAACCCATAAAGTTTATGGATAAACGCTTTTTCAACTTCTTCAATCTGACAGAAGACCAAGCGATCGCTCTTTTAGATACCCCTCAAGACCAGATTAACGAAAACGATTCTCGCTACATTGCTGCCTCCCATTTGGTCAACTTTCCGACAGAACGAGCTATCAATGCGTTGATACGGGCAGTCCAAAATAACGACCCCACTCTCAATAATCGTATTGTACGTCGAAAGTCTATCGAAACGTTAGGGAGACTCGAAGCTAAACAAGCTTTGGCAGTGATTCATACCTGTTTAAACGATGATGACTGCTATACAGTAGAAAATGCTGTCTGGGCGATCGGAGAAATTGGAACCACTGATGCTAATCTCCTCGAAGATGTCGCTCAGTTACTTAACAAACCTGGGCAAACTTACCGCGTCATTATCCATACCCTAACTAAGTTAAATTACGAACCAGCTTTAGAGCGAATTCGTCTATTTGTAGAGGATCTTGACCCTATCATTGCAAGTGCTGCGATTACTTCAGTGTGCCGTTTTACCAAGGATTATGGTCAAATGGGGAAAGTGGTAGCCATGTTGCAACACCCAACTGTGTTAGCGAGGCGATTATCTATTCAGGATTTAATCGATGCTCGTTATTACCATGGCATTCCCAATATAGCCCGATGTCCTGTTTCATTGGTGTTTCGTCTACGAGGGATTCGGATGCTGGCAGAAGCAGGTATTCCCACCGAGGAAATCACGTTTGAAATGATTCAACCCCATTTAGAGCAGACGTTGCAAGATCATCCCAATGATTTAGATTTAGTGCATACCTATGAAGCAACGCCAGATTTAAGCATTTTGGTACGAACTCTATACGAAACTGATTTTGGAAAATGTTATTTGGCTGCAAAAACGATTCTTGACCATTATGCAGATACCGCACCTGCTGCTCTATTAGCGACTTATGACGAAGAAGCCAAAAGTGATTACGGAGCGCATTTTCATGTCATTAAACTACTAGGCTGGTTGAAATATAAACCAGCTTATGATGTACTACTGGAGGCGTTGCATAATCGTCAACCTCAGTTTCAGAAATCACGGGCAGCAGCAGCGATCGCATTGGGGGAACTGGGGGAAACAAAAGCTATTCCTGTTCTAAAAGCCACCCTCTCTGAAAAAAACTGGGTTTTAAAATACGCTGCATTGATGGCACTTGAAAAACTTGGCTGCACAGATAGTCATGCGATCGCAATTAATGACTCTGACTGGTTGGTTCGAGCAAAAAGCCGTTCACCTAGAACTCCAAGTAATTCATTATCAGAGTAATTGTCAATTTTTTCCACTTCTTTGATTTGTAATCCTATGACCACAGACTCTTTATTTGACAGACTAAAACACCCTAACCCCCATCTACGGGAGCAAGCAATGTTGGAAATTGCTGAATCTCGCGATGAAAATACCATTTCTCGTCTGATTAGTATTTTGGATGAACAGGATACCACTTATCGTCGGGCAGCTGTTAAAACATTAGGCGTGATTGGAGTAGATGCTGTCCCATCGGTGGTTGAATCTTTGCTCCATAGTGATAATGTAACGGTACGGGGAAGTGCAGCTAAAGCTTTAGCACAGATTGCAGTTAATTATCCCAATATACCTTTTCCTGACGCTGGTTTACAGGGATTGAAAGCTGCTATCAATGACCCAAACCCGGTGGTTCATATTGCATCAGTAATGGCGTTGGGTCAAATGGGTTCGGCTGCTTTTGATATTTTACTGGAGTCCTTGAAAACAACAGATAACGTAGCCGTACAGGTGGCCATTGTTAACGCACTCGCCTCCGTTGGAGATCCAAAGTGTACTGAAGTTCTGACAACATTTGCCAATGACGAATCGGTGGATTCCTATGTACGGGAATCAGCTACGAGTGCTTTATCTCGTTTGGATTTAGTGATCAACTATAACCGAAGTTAGAGGGTGAAGATAGAGTTTAGGGATTGGGAGATGGGGAGAATAAACCCTACACCCCACACCCTACACCCCACACCCTGTCTTCACTTTAACCTCTTTTTAGTTTTGACTAGCTTAGGTCGCTTTTTTGGGTAAGATGGGCTTCTAAGAACCATAACCGCTTATCAATCTCACGGGACATTTCGGTATATAAATCTGCGGTGTCTGCATCCCCTAATTCCTCGGTTTTATCAATAGCTTCACGCAAATGCGCCCCATAGGTAGCGTAGCGTTCTGCTAACGCTCGAATATGCTCAACACCCTCCACAGCATCAAAGGGATATTCAGGAATTAAGGATTCATTGGCTGCAATTCTAGCTGTTCCCATAGCCGTTCCTCCTAAAGCGGTAATTCTCTCCGCCACCATATCCACATACCCCTCTAATTCTCCTGCTAAGGTATCAAATAATTCGTGGAGTTGATAAAAATCCAGTCCTTTAACGTTCCAATGAGCTTGTTTCGCTTGGGTTTTTAAGTCTAAGCTAGTTGCTAAGGTTTGAGAGAGAATACTAACAACTTTTTCCCGAATATCGGCGGATAAATCAATACGAGTGGGATAAAAACGAGCTTTTGATGATAGGTTAGAACTGTTCGTAACTTGTGCAGTAGCCATAAATCTTTGTCTCTAGTAAAAACTTTACCTATTCTTATCATAACAATATTTAGAGCCTAATTATTAATTAAGATCTTTAAGCGTTTTTGGGGTTGGTTAATAGTCTATTATCTTTAATATAATATTATTTTATGATGACAGATTGATGAATGAATGACACTCAAATAAGTTTTTTTATTGATTATGTAAGCGCAGCAATTCGTTTATCAATTCCTTTGGGTTTTGCTGCTTTAGGGGGAATGTGGTCAGAACGTTCTGGGGTTTTAAATATTGCTTTAGAAGGAATGTTATTAACAGGTGCTTTTGTTAGTGCTTCGGTGGCTTTTCTTACTAATAATGCTTGGTTAGGACTCATAATAGGAGCTATCATTGCTGGATTAGTGGGCTTATTACACGCTTATTTATCCGTTACTTTAAAAGTCAATCAAATTGTCTCAGCGTTAGGTATTAATTTATCAGTGAGTGGATTCACTGCTTTTTTTAGTCGACTTATTTTTGCGAACGGAACGACAAAAACGTTACCCAAACTGTCTTTTTTTGAAGGGGTAATCAGTTCAGAATTAAAACAATTTTTATCTCCTGAAAATCTATTTTTATTTTTCTTGATCTTTTGGGTCATTTATAGTATTCACTTATTATTCTATACTCATTTTGGCTTACGGGTTAGAGCAGTCGGACAACAGCCCTTAGCAGCAGAAAGTGCAGGTATTTCTATTAGTTTGATTCGTTATTGTTGTGTTATTTTATCAGGGGTATTATGTGGGATTGGGGGAGCTTATTTAGCCTTAGTTCATATCCGATATTTTGCTGAAGGAATTGTGGCAGGAAAAGGCTATATTGCCTTAGCTGCGGTTATTTTTGGACGGTGGCATCCTCTAGGAATAATGTGTGCTTGTTTTTTATTTGGAGCAACGGAAGCCTTGCAGTTAAGAATACAAGCCTTGACTGTTAATATTCCTTATCAATTCTTAAATATGTTACCTTATCTTGTCGCCTTATTAGCTTTGTTAGGATTAGGGGGTAAAAAAGTTTCCCCACCCAAAGCGTTAGCTGTTGCTTATCACAAAGAACTTAGAGAGTAAATTTCCCACGATTTTAGGTAAATGCGGATTTTATAAGCCCCGTCCTACGGACTTTGTTCCTCGTCCGAGGCTTTCTCCCGACATTTCTGGTAAGTTCACGATAGAATAGTCAAGATTTGATAAATTCTGACAACTTAGCAATGAGGAGTGTGCGTTGTGTTGAGGAAAATTCACTGGCAAACAACGAAAATTTGGGGGAAACAGGCTCTAATTTTTTCCTCAAAACCTTTACTAAGACTACTCTCATCAGTCATTGCCTATAGTTTCCTCATCACCCCGTCCCATGCACTCCTGGGGAAAGTTGGAGTAGTGAGAAGTCCTGAAAATCAACAACAATGGACTTCCATTCGTAACCGTCTTTTGGCCACAGGCATTCAATTTTGCTTGATCGAAGGTGACAACTGGAAGACAGCAGAAGATCTTAGAAACGTTCGCACCCTTTTTCTCCCCAATGTAGAAAACATTACTGGACAACAAGCAGAAGCCTTAGAAACCTGGGTAAACGGGGGCGGAAACCTTGTTATTAGTGGACCGACGGGGAATTTATCAGAATCTGCTGTTCAAGACCAATTACGGGCTGTATTTGGGGCTTATTGGGGCTTTTCTAATTCCAATCCTTCTACCATCAGAGTCGAAGAAAATAATCAACTTTCCTTAGTGAACTCAACCAGTCTGAGTGATACTTTGATCGGGGGTGTGGTTATTCCCAGTGCCATTACCGCCCAAACCCTTGCTGTTTGGTTAACAGAAAACAAACCCCCCGCAGTTATTACGAATAATCAAGTCATTTTTTTGGGGTGGCGTTGGGGTATAACTGGAGTAACTTCGGCCGCCTTTGATGTCACTTGGTTAAAAACTGTCTTAAACCGCTACGGCATTAACGAAGGGAACCAATTAGTTGCAGAAAGAAGCGTGGATATTCCTCCCTGCAATATAGTAGATATCAATCCTCCTCAACAACCTTTCCCTATTTTGCCTCCTGCTTATATTCCCCAACCGGAAGAAACTCAAACAGAAGAAGAAGAACCTTTCATTGAGATAGAATTAACCCCTGAGTCTTCTCTTCCTTCCCAAACTTTAATTAGCGATCGCCGTTCTCAAGGGTTCAATTATGGTCTAACTAGGCCGATGATTTCTCCTCAACAAGCCCAAACCATGACAGGGGAGTTATCTAACCTCATTGCTCGCTTTGAAAGTACCCTGATCGCAGCCCAAGCCCATAATCAACCCATTTCCAATCAAAATAAATTGGCCTTCCGTCAATCCCAAGAAGCACTATACCAGGCTAAAATTAGTCTGCAAAACTTTCAGGGATTATTAAACCAAAGACAGTACGACCAAGCGCGACAACTGTGGCTAAAAACCCGTCGGAATCTTTGGGATAATTATCCCACGGCTCAACCCGTAGCGCAAGCAGAAATACGGGCTATGTGGTTAGATCGAGGAACAATTGTCAAAACTCGCTCAGAAGCAGAGTTAGCGGTACTGTTTGACCGTATGGCCCAAGCAGGTATTAATACGGTATTCATGGAAACGGTTAACGCTAGTTACCCCATTTATCCTAGCGGAGTCGCCCCGGAACAAAACCCCCTCACCAAAGGGTGGGATCCCCTTAAAGCTGCGGTAAAATTAGCCCACGAACGAAACATGGAACTTCATGCTTGGGTATGGATCTTTGCTGCTGCGAATCAAGGTCATAATAAGGTGTTGGAACAACCGGAAGACTATTTAGGTCCGGTACTTTCCCGTAACCCTGACTGGGGAATCACTGACAAAAAGGGTAATTATTTTGATAAAGGACCACAATTTAAAAAGGCTTTTCTT
The DNA here is from genome assembly GCA_030064955.1 of Crocosphaera sp. Taxonomy (GTDB): domain Bacteria; phylum Cyanobacteriota; class Cyanobacteriia; order Cyanobacteriales; family Microcystaceae; genus Crocosphaera. Next base: position 3,590 of record JASJDW010000188.1, on the reverse strand, counting down.
GACCCAGCTAACCCCAGAGTTCAAAAATATTTACTGTCTTTATTAGATGAAATTGTTCGTAATTATGATGTAGATGGGATTCAATTTGATTACATTCGTTATCCTTTTCAACAACCCCAAAATAATCAAACTTTTGGTTATAGTAAATCTTCTCGTTATCTATTTAAAGAAATGAGTGGAGTTGACCCGATAGAAATTTCTCCGAGTCATCCTTTATGGAATCAATGGACAGGGTTTCGTATTCGTCAAGTTGATAGTTTTGTTGCTACCGCATCCACTCATTTGAAAAAGGTTAAACCTGAGTTAATTATTTCGGCTTCTGTGTTTCCTATTGAACAACGCGATCGCCTGTTTCGTTTACAACAGAATTGGGAAGAATGGATGGAAGAAGAATGGGTTGATATGATCGTTTTGATGACCTATGCCCTGGATACTGGTAACTTGGAAGAACGGATTAAATTAGCTTTTGATGATAGTTTACCTCAATCGGCTCTGGTAATTCCTGGATTGCGTTTATTAAAAGTTCCTGACCCTGTAACCATTGATCAATTACAATTTGTTCGGAATATGCCTATCAGTGGTTTTGCTCTCTTTGCAACCGAAAACTTGACTCCTTCTTTACAAACTTTATTAAGTCGTATTCAAAGACCAGAAAAAAACCAACCGTTACCCTATCGTCAACCTTTTCAAACCGCTTTAGCTCGTTATCAAGCCCTACAACAAGAATGGGACTTTTTAGCTCATAAACAACAGTTGAAAGTGGATAAAAATAGCCTCAGAAAAATTGATAATCAAGGAGAACAGTTAGAGAAAGCTTTAGAAAAATTAGCAGCAGAACCATCAGGACAAAATCTGAGAATAGCTCAACAAATTTTAAGACAATTTCAACAACAATTTCCTAACTGGATGAGAAACCACAAGCAAGGTTATTATTATCAAGTTGAAGTTTGGGAAAACAGACTAGAAACATTAGATAAATTATTAGTGTATGGTGAAAGGAAAATGAGCAGAGGTTCTACTTTCTAAGCGTTAGTTTTAAGCTGATGGCTGACGGCTGATAGCTGAATGCTTATACATGATTTAAACTTTATGGGTAATTAAGAGTAGTCCCGAACTTGGCAAACCTAGGGTCTTAAGATTTTGTTTATAAACAGTCTCTTACAGACAGTAGATAAATATGATATGATTTGAGAGACAACGTTTTGGGTTTTCTGTTAGGTAATATATGGTGACAATAAAACCATGAAAATTGCTTTTATTTTGGGTCAGTTTCCAGCTTTATCGGAAACCTTTATTCTCAATCAAATCACAGGATTAATTAACCGAGGTTATGACCTCGATATTTATGCGATTCAACCAGGAGACGTGACAAAAATTCACCCTGATGTTGAAGATTATAAGTTATTAGAAAAAACTTACTACGATCAAAGACCTGAAAATAAATATATTGCTTATTTAAACGCATTTAAACTATTGTTATTGAGCTTTTTTATCCAACCTTGGAAACGCTTGCCAGTTTTATTGAGGATAATAAGTTCAGCAAGACCAGGAAAATTATCAAAATCTTTAGACCTATTTTATGCAGCAATTTCTTGTCTAAAACATCATCAAGACTATGACATTATCCATTGTCATTTTGGGATGTTAGGAATCAAGGCTTTAAAACTTCAAGAAATAGGGGCAATTCAAGGTAAGAAATTAATTACCTCTTACTATGACGTAGATGTGACAAAGTATCCAAAAATTGCAGGAAAAGATGTCTATAATGAGTTATTTGAAAAAGGCGACTTGTTCTTAGGACTTACCCATTCCATGAATAAACAAATTATAGAATTGGGTTGTCCTACTGAAAAACTGCAAAAATTACCTACTATTAGTGTTGATTTATCCCGCTATCAGTTTCGTCCTTGTATCCTTAAACCCGATGAACCCATTAAACTATTAACAGTAGCAAGATTAGTAGAAACAAAAGGGATTGAATATTCCATTAAAGCTGTCAGTAAAGTCATAGAAAAATACCCTGATATTAATCTTATGTATCGAATTGTTGGTACAGGACAACTAGAAAAAAAATTAAATAATTTAATTAATAATCTTGGAGTTTCAGAACAGATTCAATTAGTAGGAGGAATGACCCAAACAGAAGTTAGAGAAATTTATGCTGATAGTCATATTTTTATTTTAGCCAGTACCACAGCTACCAATGGAGATCAAGAAGGTTTACCCACCGTTTTGCAAGAAGCGCAAGGAATAGGTTTACCTGTTGTTTCTACCTTTCATAGTGGTATTCCTGAAGGAGTAGTTAATGAAAAATCAGGATTTTTAGTTCCAGAAAGAGATGTAGATGCTTTAACAGAAAAAATTGAATATCTTGTGAAAAATCCCCAAGTTTGGGAAGAAATGTCGTTAACAGGACGAAAATTTGTTGAAGCTAATTATGACATGAATAAAATTATGGATCAATTAGTAGAAATCTATCAAAAATTACTCAGTTAAATTTAATTAAAATATTATAATGAATGTTGTTTTTTTCACTCATTACTCGGACTTATATGGTGCTAATCTCGGTCTGATTAATCTAATAGATGGCTTAAAAAAATATCAAATTAATTGTCATGTTATTATTCCCAAAAAAGGAAAAATAGGCAAAGAATTAAAATCACGAAATATTCCTTTTGCTATTATTCCTATAGAATGTTGGATTGATATGCCAAAGAGAGGGAATAATCCTAGTAAAAAATTCTATTGGAAGCTGCAAAGATTATTGAAAAATATACAATTAATTCCCCAATTAACAAAAATAATTAAAACTTGGAAAACTGATATAATTTATACTAATTCTGCTGTTATTAATATTGGATTAGTGGTAGCTAAAATCTTAAAAATTCCTCATGTTTGGCATATTAAAGAATTTGTTGATCGTGATTATAATTTCCAGTTTGATTGGGGAAAAAAGTTTTTTCAATATTCTGTAAAAAATTCAGAAGCTGTCATTACCATGTCTCAAGCGTTAACCGCTTACCATTTTGGAAATATATCCATACCCTCTCTTCAAGTAATTTACGATGGAATTGCTTTTCAATCTAAGTTTGATGATTGGTATCAGTTGAGTCATCCTTACCCTTTCGATCAAGATCAAGTTTATACCTTGGCTTTAGTGGGTAAAATTTATCCCCAAAAAGGTCATGAAATAGCAATAAAAGCTATGGCAATATTAGCAAAAAAACATGGAAATGTGCGTTTAATTATTGTTGGTTCAGGGGAAAAAAGTTACGAAAATTATCTTCAAAAATTAACCCATGAATTAGGAATTGCAGATAAGGTTGAATTTTGGGGATATCTCAACGACCCTTTTAAAGCTTATTTTGCCTCAGATGCAGTTTTGATGTGTTCTGCGAGTGAAGGGATGGGACGAGTGACTATAGAAGCGATGGCTACTTGTCGTCCCGTCATCGGTTATGATAACGCAGGAACCTCAGAATTAATTGAAAATGAGTCCACAGGCTTACTATACCAAAAAAATGAGCCTGAAAGATTGGCTGTTTGTATGGAAAGGTTGGTAGAAAATATTTCTTGGTCACAAACCTTAG